>JAAZAI010000018.1 GCA_012514445.1 Lentisphaerota bacterium | reverse complement strand
GGGCTTGCGGACGATGGGATGCGCCATTTCCACGGGGCGTAGAGGCGCCGCTGCGGGCGCACGGTTTCAGATCGGCAGCACGCACAGGCAAATGCGACACGCTCCGCAACCCCAGAAACTGACCGGGCACCCCTGCCCCGCGCCCCGCAGGGCGCGGTTGCCTCAATCCCCCCGACATGCTAATCTACCGGGAACACGCCTGAATTCCGCCTGTCAACCCAACCCCACACACCGATGTTCGAAGTCTCGCAGATCACGCCCATGCAATGGGCCTTTCTCATGGCCGCCGCCTTCATCCAGGGCATGTCCAAGGGCGGCGTCCCCGGCCTGACCGTCATGGCCATTCCGCTCGTGGCCATGGTCATTCCCGGCAAGGCCTCGACCGGCCTCGTCCTGCCGATGCTCGTCGTGGGCGATCTCTTCGCCCTCTTCTACTGGCGCCGGTCCGTGAGCGTGCGCGACCTGCTGCGCGCCCTGCCCTGGGCGCTGGCGGGCGTCGTCGCCGGATGGCGGCTCCTCGACCGGATCGACGACGCGCAGATGCGCCCGATCATCGGCGCCACCGTGCTCTTCATCCTCGCGCTCCAGGTCTGGCGCAAATTCCGCGAGCGACCGGGCCAGCCCGAGCCCGCCCCGGCGGGCCGCGCGGCGCGCCACCTCTTCGCCGCGTTCATGGGCTCGCTGGGGGGCGTCACGACGATGCTCGCCAACGCCGCGGGGCCCGTGATCGGCGCCTATCTCCTGAGCCTTCGGCTGAGCAAGGCGACATTCCTGGGCACCAGCGCCTGGTTCTTCTTCGTCGTCAACTGGGTCAAGGTGCCGTTCATGGTCGAGCAGGAGATGATCACCACCGCCAGCCTCGGCGCGAACCTCCGCATGATCCCCGCGCTCGTCGCCGGCGTGGCCGCCGGGATCGTCGTCGCCCGCCGCCTCAAGCAGAAGACGTTCGACTGGCTCGTCATCGCGCTGGCCGGCCTCGCCAGCCTCAAGCTGCTGTTCTGAGCGCTCGATTTGCTTGACAACCCCGGCGGAATATGATGGAGTAGAGCCCCTTGCGAGGCGCCCCACGCCCCGCAGTCTTTCGTCCGCCAAACCTCCCACCCCAGGAGTCGCGACATGAAATCCGCAACATCCCCCCTGCTCCTCGCCCTCTGCCTGCTCGCGTCCGCCGCCACCGCCGCCCGCACCGACGAAGGCACGTGGAGCCTCGCCGGCAGCCTGATGGTCGACACCGCCTCCTACGTCGGCACCGACATCGACCTCGACCTCTACGCCGGCCAGTACGTGCAGACCGGCTTTCTTCTTGGCGGCTACGCCGGCGTCTGGGACAACGACCTCATCACCATCCTCGAAGGCGGCGCCACCGGCAAGTACCACGTCCTCGACAGCCTCGCCTCGCCCTTCTCCCCCTTCATCGGCGCCGACATCGGCATCGTGAACTGCTCCACCGAGCCCGACGACGTCTTCGCGCTCGTCCTCGGCGCCCGCGTCGGCTTCGATTTCTTTTTCACCGAGGCGGTCGCCCTCGAAGCCTCCCTCGACGCCCACATCGCCTCCGACGACGTCTACACGGACGACGGCGACGAGCCGCTGACGAACAACGACATCCGCCTCAAGGTCGGACTCGCCCTCTTCTTCTGACACATCAACATCCAGGAAAGCAGCACCAGCATGAAGCAGTACAACATCGGCGTCATCGGCGGCGACGGCACCGGCCCCGAAGTGGTTCGCGAAGGCATCAAGGTCCTCAAGGCGACCGCCAAGCTCCACGGATTCGGCCTCAAGTTCAAGGACTACGACTTCGGCGGCGAACGCTACCTCAAGACCGGCAAGATCATCGACGACGCCGAGATCGCCGCCCTCAAGAAGCACGACGCCCTCTTCCTCGGCGCCATCGGCCACCCCGGCGTCAAGCCCGGCATCCTCGAGAAGGGCCTCCTGCTCAAGCTGCGCTTCGCCCTCGACCAGTACATCAACCTCCGCCCCGTCAAGCTCTACCCCGGCGTCGAGACGCCGCTCAGGAACAAGGGCCCCGAGCACATCGACTACGTCGTCGTCCGCGAAAACTCCGGCGGCGCCTACACCGGCTGCGGCGGCAACGTCATGACCGGCACCCCGAACGAAGTCGCCACGCAGGAGATGATCTACACGCGCTTCCAGGTCGAGCGCTGCCTGCGCTACGCCTTCGACTTCGTCCGCAAGCGCCACTCGAAGAAGAACCCCTGGCGCGGCCTCAAGCCCGAGGACGTCGAAGCCGGCAAGATCGGCCAGCTCACCCTCTGCGGCAAGACCAACGTCCTCACCTTCGTCTTCGGCCTCTGGGAGCGCGCCTTCCATGAGATCGCCGCCGAATACCCCGACGTCAAGACCGACTACTGCCACGTCGACGCCACCACGATGTGGATGGTCAAGAACCCCGAGTGGTTCGACGTCATCGTCACCGAAAACCTCTTCGGCGACATCATCACCGACCTCGGCGCCATGACGCAGGGCGGCATGGGCATCGCCGCCGGCGGCAACATCAACCCCCAGGGCCTGAGCATGTTCGAGCCCATTGGCGGCTCCGCCCCCAAGTACACCGGCCTCAACGTCATCAACCCGATGGCCGCGATCTGCGCCGGCGCCATGATGCTCGACACCCTCGGCGAGACGAAGGCCGCCGCCGCCATCGAAACCGCCGTCACCGCCTTCACCCCCCGGATGAAGAGCCAGGCCGCCGGCAAGATGGGATTCTCCACCACCGAGGTCGGCGACGAACTCGTCAAGATGCTCAAGCAGCAGGCCAAGCCCAAGAAGTAACGCGGCTCCCTGAACCCTGGCCCCTTGTGCGCGGCGACTCTGTTGACGCGCACTTGTGGCATTCGGAACACGAGCACATGCAGGATACGACTGAACTTCGCGAACGCGACATCTGCCGGGTGACCTATTTCGGCGCCTGGGTGAACGCCGTGCTCACGTCGGGGAAACTGCTCGCCGGCATCTTCGGCCATAGCGCCGCCATGGTCGCCGACGCCGTGCATTCGCTCTCCGACTTCGCCACCGACCTCGCCGTCATCGTCTTCATCAAGGTCGCCTCGAAGCCTTCCGACGAAAGTCACGACTTCGGTCACGGCAAGTTCGAGACCCTCTCAGCCGTCATCATCGGCCTCGCGCTCTTCGCCGTCGGCGCCGGCATCTTCGGGGCCGGAGCCGCCAAGATCGTCGATGTATGCAACGGCAAGACGATCCCCAGACCCGGCATCGTCGCGCTGATCGCGGCTGTCGCGTCCATTGCGACCAAAGAGCTTCTCTACCGTCAGACACGGAAGGTTGGAGAAGGATACGGGAGCTCCGCGGTGGTCGCCAACGCCTGGCATCATCGATCCGACGCATTCTCCTCGATCGGCACCTTCCTGGGCATCGGCGGCGCCATCGTGCTGGGCGACCGTTGGCTCGTGCTGGATCCGATCGCGGCCGTGATCGTCAGCTTGATGATCTTCCAGGTCGCCTACGAGATCGTGATGCCGGGCCTCAACGAACTGCTCGAAAAGTCGCTGCCCCGGGATGCCGAGGACGATATCCTGCGCCTGGTTTCCGTCGACCCCCTCGTCCAAGACCCCCACAATCTGCGCACGCGCCGACTGGGCGGCGGCATCGTCGCGCAGATCCACATCCGCGTCCCCGGCGAGATGAGCGTCGCGGAGTCCCATGAGATCACGCGCCACATCGAAGACCGGATGCATGAGAAATTCGGCGAGCTGGCCCACATCATCGTCCACACAGAGCCGGCCAATTAAGCTTAGTCGTAAGCTTTGTCGATGCGAAATCCTAATCCTAATCGTAATCCTAATCGTAACCGAGTAAGTGTGGGAGTAAGTGTAGCCGAGAAAGTGTGGGAGCAAGATTACGATTACGATTATGATTATGATTATGATTATGATTATGATTAAGAGCAAGACTCACGCACTCACGCACTCACGCACTCCGAACTCCGCATTCACCCTCGTCGAAGTCCTGATCGCCCTCGCCCTCGGCGCGATCGTCCTCCTCCCCGCTCTCGCGCTCTGCTCCGCCGCCCTGCGCGAATCGTCCCGCGCCCAGCGGCGCGGCGCGGCCTTCGCCACCGCCGACGCGATGACGTGGACCGCCGCCGCCAACATCCGCGCCGGCGTCGACGTGCCGGAGCTGCGCGTCGTCCGGACCCCCGCGCACACGATCCGCCGCGCCACACCGCCCAAAATCCTCGATGCGCCGTGGAGCATCGAAGCCCAGGCCACGCCCGGCCCGGACGAGGCCCCTCTCTCGCTCGCCATCGCCACCTTCCCGCCGATCAAGCTTGACGCTCCCGCCATGCCGGCCCCCGCGGCGACGGCCCCGCCTCCGGGGGCCACGCCATGAAGCCCGCCCGCCGCCACGCCTTCACCCTCGTCGAGCTGCTCGTCGCCTCGGCCGCCGCCGGCCTCGCGATGATCGCCGCCGCCGCCGCGATCTCGGCCGCCCTGCGCAGCTTCGCCTCCGTCTCCGCCTCCGGAGACGACGGCACGCGCCGCGTCCTCATGCTCGCCGCGCTGGAACAGGACCTCGCCAGCGCCATGCCCCTCGGCGGCTCGTCCTTCGCCGGCGAGGACGACGCCATGACCTTCGCCCGACTCTTCTCGCCCTCCCGCTCCGATGGCGACGCCGTCGTCGCCATCGTCCGCTGGAGCCGCGACGCCGACGGCGTCATGGTCCGCACCCTGACACAAGCCGGCAGCGACGACCCGCTCTCGGTCGAGCGGTTCGGCTCGCCCCCCGTCTTCCGACTCGCCTACGCCGGCGCGCGCGAACCCGCCGCGAAGACGCTGGAATGGACGGACGCCTGGACCGGCGAGACGCCGCCCGGCCTCGTGCGCGCCACCGTCGGAGACCTCGTCGTCGAAGCCGCCGTCATGCAGGCGAATTTCGCCCTGCCGGGAAAGGAGCGCCCGTGAACGCCCAGCCATTCGCAATAGGGCCGCTTTTCATTTGCAGCGGCGTGCTCGGAGAGCCCGCCCTACCTCGTGGGCTCACGTTGTGCGGGGTTTCCCGGGTAGGGCGCGATCTCCGAGCGCGCCGTTTCTCTGGTTCGCGGCCCTATTGCGAATCGCCCGTGAACACCCCCGCCTCCCGCTCCGGCGCGATCCTCGTCTTCATGCTCGTCGCCGTCGCCCTCGTTGTCGGCGTCGCCCTCATGGCCGGCTCCGCCGCGCTCTCGCGCTCCCGCCTCGCCGCCGACGCCATCGCCCGCGCCCAGCTCCGCGCGGAGGCCTTCTCCGCCGCCGCCATGGCCGCCTGGGCCATCGACGCGGACACCAACGGCGCCGACCACCTCCTCGAGCCGTGGGCCCAGGGCTTCCGCCACGGCGCGGCCGTCGCGACCGTGTCCGACGAACGCGCCCGCCTGCGCTTCCCCGCCGGAGCGGACCGCGCGCTCGGCTTCCTGCTCGCCAAGGCCTCCAACGCCCGGGAAGAGGACGCCATGGGCCAGGCTCGACTCCTCGACGCCTGGTGGCGGGAGACGCTGGTGCTGCGCACCAATGCCGTGCTGCGCGCCGAGGAGGAGCTGCTCCTCGCACCCGGCGCGGATCCCGCCGCCGTCGCCGCCGCCCTGCCCTCCCTCACGGTCCTCGGCGATGGCCGGATCAACATCAACACCGTCTCGCACGACGTCTTCGTCGCCCTCGCGCTCGGCGCGGGCGCCGAGATCGGCACGGCCGAGACGCTCTTCAACCGCGTTCTGCGCTCGCGCCGCCGCGGCGAGTGGTTCGCCTCCCTCGGCATGACGGAGGCGCACAAGCTGCTCATGGGCGAAGGCGACGCCCTCTCCGCGAAGGAGATCGCCGCGCTCCAGGCCATCCTCCCGCGCCTCGGCGTCGAGAGCGGCTTCTTCCGCATCACCGCCACCGCGCAGCGCGCCGGCGTGCGCCGCACGGTGCAATGCGTCTACGAGCGCGGCGCCGGCCGCATCCACCGGTGGATGGAGTGGTGAGGCCATGAAGATCGCCATCAAAACCATGGGCTGCCGCCTCAACCACGCCGAGACCGCGACGATCGCCGGCGCGCTTGAATACGAAGGGCACGCCATCGTGCCGGAAGGCGGTCTCTGCGACGTCCTCGTCCTGCACACCTGCACCGTGACGGCCGCCGCGCAACGCGAATCGATGCGCCTCGCGCGCGCCGCGCGCCGCGCCGGGGCGGGCGGCGTCGTCATGTCCGGCTGCACGACCAGCGTCGTCGGCCCCGAACGCATTCTCGAAGGCGGCGTGGACGCCGTCGTCGAAAAGAAAAGCGGCCAAGTCCACGTCGGCGCGCCCGGGAGCCCCGCGGAGGCCGTCGCGCGCATCGTGGCGGCTGCGCTCAGCGGGAATGGCTTCCGCCCGTATCTCCCGCGCTTCGCCTCGACGCGCGCGCCGGTCAAGGTGCAGGACGGCTGTGACTTCCGCTGCGCCTACTGCATCGTCCCCGACGCCCGCGGCGCACCGCGCAGCCGCCCGCTCGCCGACATCCTCGCCGAAATCGCGGGCCTCGCCGCGCAGGGCTTTCGCGAGATCGTCCTCACCGGCGTCAACGTCGCCTGCTGGCGCGACGGCGAGGCGGGGCTCGCGGATCTCGCCCGCGCGGCCTCGTCCGTCCCCGGCGTCGCGCGCATCCGCCTCAGTTCGATCGAGCCCGGCACGGCCGAGCGCGATCTCGTGGACCTGATGGCCGCGGCGGAGTCCCGACTCTGCCGCACGCTGCACTACCCGCTGCAGAGCGGCGATGCCGGCGTGCTCAAGCGCATGCGCCGCCGCTACACGCCGGAGCAGTACGCGGCGGCGGTGGAGGACGCTCTGGCGCGCGTGCCGCGCCTCGGACTCGGCGCGGACGTGATCACCGGCTTCCCCGGCGAAGACGATGCGGCGTTCGAGGCGAGCGTCGGGATGATCGAACGCTTCCCCTTCAGCAATCTTCACGTCTTCCCCTACAGCGAGCGCCCCGGCACGCCGGCGGCGGCGATGGACGGCGCGGTGCCCGTGGCGACGCGCCGCGAGCGGGCGCAACGCCTCATCGCGATCGGCGAAGAGAAGCGGAAACGATTCGCTGCAAGCTTCGTCGGTGACGAGGCAGAAGTGCTTGTCGAGCGCGTGGACGGCGACGGCGACGGCCGCGGCTGGACGAGCGAATACGTCGAAGCCCGCATCGAGGGGCTTGCGACGGCCGATGTCGGCCGCCTCGTCGCGATGCGCGTCCGCTCCGCGGTCGACGGCATCGTGACGGGAAATGCCGTTTGACGGGGTGCAACCATCTATTGTATAGTGCAGACGTTTAAAGCGCCATCCGTTCATCACGGCGCCGCTCACCCAATTTGGAGACCTCATCGATGTCAGACGAATCCACAGAACAGGAGACAGCCCCCACCTCGAAACGCGCTTGCGGACTCATCGTGGATTTCGACTTTGCGCTGATCGACGGAATCTCCGCTCTGGAGAAGGCCTGCGCCAAGGTGCTCGAAGGCGCCGGCGCCAAGACCGACAAGGGGACCTTCCCGCGCCACCTCTTCGGGCACAAGGTCAACACCGCATTGCGCACGCTCCTCGGCGCCGAAGGCAAGACGGAGTCCGCCATCGCCTCCATTGCCTCGGACATGGATCATGCGGCCGAGAAGGCCCCGGTCGACGAGGCGATCCTCGCCGTCTGCAAGCGCACGCTCGAGGCGAACGCCCATGTGGTCTTCGTGACGATGCGCACGCAAAGCGTCGTCGAGGCGCGCGTCGAGACCCTCGGCCTCGAGGGCGCCGTCGTGCTCAAGTGCGATCGCTGCGACCGCTTCGGCGAGTATCCCGCGGACATCTGGAGCCGCGCCGCGCGGACGCTCAAGCTCAACGCCCGCTTCTGCACGGCGATCGTGGCCAGCGCCACATCCGTGCGCCATGCGGTGATGGCCGGCATGCGGACCGCCGCGTTCACGAATCCCATGATCAGCTTCCAGGACTTCTCCGGCGTCGACTTCACCGCCGGGACCGTGCCGGCCTCCGACACGGTGGACGCCGTCATGGCGCTCATCAATTCCCGAGCCTAGCAAGCCACAGGGGGCTTGCAGGCAGAACTCCTGCATCCCGCAAGCCACAGGGGGCTTGCGGGCAGGACTGAGCGCCGCGGAACGCGGCGCTCAGCGCCCGAATCGGCGGTCCAGCTCGCGGAACGAGGTGAAGATCATCGTCGGCCTTCCCGCCGGGCTGGTGTAGGGCATTTCGCAGGCCGCCAGATCGACGACGATGGCGTTGAGCTCCTTCGCCGAGAGCGCGCCGCGCGTGCGCACGGCGGCGCGGCTCGCCGCCTTCGCGACGAGTTCCTCCCGCCAGCGCTCGCGGCCGCGCCGTCCGGCGCCCGCGTCCTCCAGCGCGGCCGCCGTGTCGAGCAGCACCGCTTCGCACGAGGCGCCGGCGAGGGCGTCGGGAACGGCGTCCACGATGAAGGCGTCCTTGCCGAGCGGCGCGATGCCGAAACCCATTTCCTCGAGCACCGGCAGGACGCCTTCCACGCGCCGGTGATCGAGCGGCTTCATCTCGACGGACTGCGGGATGAGCAGCCGCTGGGAGACGCGTCCGGCGCCGGCCGCGACGCGCAGCAGCTTCTCGTAGAGCACGCGCTCGTGAGCCGCCGCGGGATCGACGACGGTGTAGCCGTCGTTCGTCTCCAGCAGCACGTAGCCGGCGGAGAGGCGGCCGAGAATTCGAAACTGGGTCCACGGCGAGCCCGCAGGCATCTGCACCGTGGCCTCGGAGAAGGCCACCTCCGCCGGGGGCGTGGGCGTGGGCTGCGCCTCGGCGGGAGTTCTCGGCGCGGGAGCGAACGCAAAGGACGGCAGCGGCCGCACCGGCGGGGCCGCGGGGCCGGCGGCCTGGGGCCACGGCGCCGCGGGAGGCTGGGACGGCGTCCAGGGCGACGACCCCAGGGCGGGCGGGGGCGTCCACGGCGCGGCGGGCGGGGGCGCGGCGACGCCCGCGCGGTTGAGAGCCGTGGACAGCGCCGCGATGACGGCCTCGCGAACGTCCGCGAGGCGGCGGAAGCGCACTTCGCGCTTCGTCGGGTGCACGTTCACGTCCACCTGGTCCGGCGGCAGGTCGATGAAGAGGTAGAGGACGGGCTTGCGGTTGTCCTCGAGCTTCGGATACGCCTCGGAGATCGCGCCGAGGACGACAGGGGCGGTGGCGGGACGGCGGTTGATGTAGATGAACTGGCCGTTGCGGTCGCCGCGCGTCCAGCTCGGAAGCCCCGCGAAGCCGTGGACGCGGATGGCGCCCAGCGTGCAGTCGACGGGGACGAGGCGCTCGAGCTCGTCCGCGCCGCCGATCTCGAGGATGCGGTCGCGGAGCGCCTCGGCGGCGGCGAGCTGGTAGGCGACGTCGCCATCGCACTTGAGCGAGAACGCCACGTCGTGGTGCGCGATGGCGTGGACGACGAAGACGTTGCGGATGTGGGCCTGCTCGGTCGTGAACGCGCGCAGGAAGTTGCGGCGGGCGGGGACGTTGAAGAAGAGGTCGCGCACCTCGATGCACGTCCCCGGCGGGCAGCCGCAGTCCTTCACGTCCTGGAGCCTGCCGCCGACGATGGACACCTCGGTGCCGGACTCGTCCTCGGGGCGGCGGGTGCGCAGCGTGAAGCGCGAGACGGAGGCGATGGAGGCGAGCGCCTCGCCGCGGAACCCGAGCGTGGCGATGTTCTCGATGTCGTCCACGTCGTGGATCTTGCTCGTGGCCTGGCGCTCGGGCGCCATGATGGCGTCGTCGCGGTTCATGCCGCCGCCGTTGTCGGCGACGCTCACGAGCTTGCGGCCGCCGGCGGTGACGACGATGTCGATGCGCGTGGCGCCGGCGTCGAGGGCGTTTTCGAGCAGCTCCTTGACGACGGAGGCCGGGCGCTCGACGACCTCCCCCGCGGCGATCTTGTTCGCCACGTGGGTCGACAGCATCCTGATCTTGGAACCCTCGGCACCGCTCATGGCGCGATTCTACCAAATCGACGGTCGAAAGAAAAGGCTACGACCAGGCGGTGGGCAGGTGGCAGACGCCGTCGAAGCGCGCGCGCCCGGGCAGGTAGAAGGGCAGCGCGTGCTCGAGGCGGTGGTAGTTGACGGCGTGGTCGCGGCTGTGCAGCGAGAAGGACATCGTGTAGCCGCCGGCGTGCAGCGCGGCGGCGTCGACGGCGAGCGTGAGCGTCCCCTCCCCTTCGATGAAGGGCAGATCGAAGCCGGCGATCTCGGTGTTGCTGCCGAAGACCGTCGCGCCCTCGCCGTCGGCGATCGAGAAGCCGAACGTCGGCGTCGCGATGCGTTTCGGCGCGCGCCACGCCAGGCGAAAGCGCAGCATCTGGTCGGCGGGCGGCACGTCGCAGGGCGCGCCGGCGGCGTCGACCATCGCGACGGATTCGATCCTCGCCTCCCCCGTGCCCCATTCGCGGCTCGAGGCGCCGCCGTTCGCGGCGACGGAGTCCGCGCCGTAGCGCGCCGTCATCTCGTGCGGCGCGCCGATGCCCTTGAGCACGCCGTGGTCGAGGTAGGCGATGCGGTCGGAGACGGAGCGGATCGTGTTCATGTCGTGCGAGATGATCAGCATCGCCTTGCCCGCGCGGCGGAACTCCGCCATCTTCTCGAGGCAGCGGCGCTGGAAATCGGCGTCGCCCACGGCGAGCACCTCGTCCACGAGCAGGATGTCGGGATCGACCTGCACCGCGACGGCGAAGCCGAGACGCACGTACATGCCCGAGGAGTAGAAGCGCACGGGCTGGTCGATGAAGGCGGCGAGCCCGGAGAAGTCCACCACCGCGTCGAAGCGCCGCCGCATCGTCTCGCGCGGAATGCCCATGATGGCGCCGTAGAGCAGGACGTTCTCGCGGCCGGTGAGGTCGGGGTGGAAGCCCGCGCCGAGTTCGAGCAGGGAGGAGACGACGCCGTGCGTGCGCACATGGCCGGAGGTGGCGACCATCGTTCCGGCGATGATGGAGAGCAGCGTGCTCTTGCCGGCGCCGTTCGCGCCGATGAGCCCGAGCGTCTCGCCGCGGGAGACGGTGAACGACACGTCGTCGAGCGCGGTGAAGCGCCGGGCCGGCCGCCGGCGGAGGCAGTCGAGCGCGGCGGTCTTGAGCGAACCGGCCGAGGCCGCCAGGCGGAAGCGCTTGACGACGTTGCAGACTTCGATGGCCGTTTCGCCGCTCATAGCACGTCTCCGAAATGGCGTTCGCCGGCGCGCACCGCCGCGGCGCCTGCGGCGAGCACGGCGAGGCAGACGGCGGCGGAGAGCAGCAGCCAGGCGGGGTTCAGGGGCGCGCCCGACGCGGTTCCGGGCGTGAGCGGCAGGCCCATCAGGCCCGCGCGGTAGGCCGCGAGGATGCCGCTCATCGGATTGAGGAAGGCGACGCCCCCGAGCTGGGGCTGCGCGAACTTCAGCGCCCCGAGCTGGAGATCGATGCCGTAGAAGACGGGCGAGAGGAAGAACCAGGCGAGCGAGCCGATGCCGACGATGTGCTGCGTGTCGCGGAAGAAGACGTTCGACGTGGCGCACAGGCAGGCGACGCCCGTGCCGAGCGCGAGCTGCATCGCGAACCCCGCAAGCAGCCATTGCGCGGCGCCGAAGTCCGCGACGCCCGTCGCCAGCAGATACGCCAGCAGCACCACGAAGGTCAAAACGAAGTTGACGGCGTTGGCCAGCACGGTGGAGACGGGGAGGATCACGCGGGGGAACGCCACCTTCTTCACGAGGTTCGCGCTGCCCGCGATGGAGGAGAGGGAATCGTTGAGGCACCCGGCGGTGAACTGCCACACGACGATGCCGACGACGAGGAACGGCAGGTAGTTCGGGCTGCCGGTGTTGAACTTGAGGATGCTCGCGAACACCGCGTACATCAGGATCATCAGCAACGGCGTCAGCAGCGACCAGAGAAAGCCCAAGGCCGAATGCTTGTAGCGGATCTTGAGATTGCGCTGCACGAGGATCCAGACAAGCTCCCTGCGGCGGTAAAGGTCGGCGAACACCGGGTCTCCGTGGCTGTGGGTTTCAGAACAAGTAGGTCAGTTCCGTGATGAACGTCGAATCAAGCGCCTCGACATCCTCTGACGGGTCGGAATCATACTCCATCTTGAACTTCACCGCCAGCGAAAGAATCTTGCTGATCGAGGATTCGCCGCCGATCTCGAGCATCGCGAGCATGTTCTCGAAGTCCTCGAAGCGCGGCACGGCCTCGAACGCCTCCCAGAGCTTGAAGACCTCCGTGGCCTGCCAGTCGAACCGCTCGGCGAAGCGCAGGCCGAAGTAGGCGTCGTACTCGGGCGCGCGCTCGTGGATGTAGGCGAGACCCGTCTCCACCGTCAAGCGCGCCCGCGCGCTCTCCACGAGAAACACGCCCACGCCGCCGCTCTCGACGGCGCGATAGCGCACGTCCGCCATGTCGTCGTGGAACACCCAGACGTCGGCGAAGACGAAATAGCCGTCGATGCGGCGCTTGAGATTGGCGCCCGCCTTGGCGTCGCCGACGGTGCGGTCGGTCACGCGCCGGCCTTCTTCATCCTCCACCTCCGCCGTCTCGTAGGTCCCGTTGGCATACGCGCGGAGCAGCGTCTGGCCCGCGAACTTCTCGGTGGCGAGACCCAGCGTCATGCGCTCGCTGTCGGTGTTGCCCGACTTGTAGACGAGCCCTGCGGAGAGCTTCGACTCCCAGTCCGTCGGACCCTCCAGCGGTTCCGAAGGCGACGTCACGCCCGACCCCAGCGCAACGGCTGGAACTTCGGAGAGCGACGTCGCGTCGAGGGCGTTCACGACAAACGGAACCAGCGCGATCGTCCAGACGGCGCGCAAGCGGATCATCATCATCGTCATCATGTTCTCGTTCATTTTCACGTGCGCCATTCTACCAGAACGCGACGATCCGCGAAACGCCGCATGTGCGACGTTCAAAGACAACTCCTTCATCGCTCGTCCGCGATGATTTCAAAAAAAATTAGCACTTTTTTCTTGCATATCATTTCCGCATGTTGTATATAACCCAACCAGCAACACACACGCCTCCTCGTTGGAGACGGTGACAGTAAAAAAAACAAGGACTCAACCGTCCGAAAAAAGGAGAAGACCCCATGCCAGTAGCAAAGAAAGCAGCCGCGAAGAAGGCTCCTGCGAAGAAGGCCGCCGTGAAGAAGGCCGCCCCTGCGAAGAAGGCCGCTCCCGCGAAGAAGGCGGCCGTGAAGAAGGCGGCCCCTGCGAAGAAGGCCGCTCCTGCGAAGAAGGCCGTCGCCAAGAAGGCTCCCGCCAAGAAGGCCGCTGCGAAGAAGTAAACCTCTCGCAGAGCTTCTCGACAAGCGACCGCATGCTCAAGGGCATGCGGTCTTTCTTTTTCGCGAAGTCACCGTTCGCCTTCCAGCGCCATCCGCAGGCGCAGCAGCAGCGCGCCCGCCGAGGCATACCACGCCGCCACCATGGCCGGCGTCCAGCGTCCCGATTCGAACGACGCCAGCGGCAGATGCGCGAACAGAGACGCCGACCGCACCAGGCACTCGACGAAGACGACGTTCGCATAGTTGAACGTCTCCGCGAGCCACGGGCAGAAGAACCCCGCGACGAGGCTCAGCGCCGCCGTGACCACCACCGCGATGGACGCGGGCACCACGAGCAGATTGGCGAGAATCGACGCGGGGACGATCCTGCCGAAGTAGATCGCCGTCACCGGCGTCGACGCGATCCACGCCGCGAGCGACACGCAAAGCGAATCGCGCGCCTTGACCCCCAACCACGCGCCGGCCTGGACGATCCGCCTGGAAATCCATCGGGGGCGCCGGGATTGCGTGAGCGCGTCTTCGAGGTCCATCGCCTGCTCCTGCGCCGATCGCCGCGCCCACGCCGCCGCCACGCGCGACGCCGCGTCCGTGAACATCGGCACCATCAGGAGGATCCCCGCCGTGCAGACGAAGGAGAAGACGAAGCCGAGATCGAGCAGCTCGCGCGGATCGCGCGCCAGCAGCAGCAGCGCCGCGGCGCTGACGGACGACGCGGGATCGCGCCGCCGCCCTGCAAGCGGCGCCGAGAAGAGGATCAGCGACATCGCGCAGGCGCGCACCGCGCTCGAAGCCGCGCCCGTCGCGACCGTGTAGGCCGCGATCATCGGCCCGAAGAAGAAGACGCGGTGGGAAAACCGCACCGGCAGCGCCGCGAGCGCCGCCACCAGGATGCCGGCGACGATGCCCACGTGCAACCCCGAGATCGAGAACACGTGCACCGTCCCCGACTGCTTGAAGAGATCCATCACCTCGCGCGGAACGTCCGCGCGCAAGCCCAGCGTCATCGCCTTCACCATCCCCGCCGCCTGCCGGTGCGCGTCCATTCCCAGCGAGAGCACCTGCTCCGCGTACCCGCGCACCTCCCAGAGCCTCATCGCAAGGCCCGTGGCGTCCATCGCCGAATGCCGCCGCGTCGCCGGGCTTCTCCCGCGCACCTGGAAGGTCACCAACGGCGCGCCGGCGCGCCGCGCGACCTCGCGCATCCTCCCATTGAGCTGCCAGCCTTCGCCCGCGGCCGGGAGGCGGAACGACTGCGCGTTGCGCGCCATGCTCTCCGGTCCGTACCAGTCGACTTGCACGAGGGCATCGCCCACGTCGATGGCGCCCGCCTCGTGGGGCAGCGACTGGACGCGGAAGCGGAAACGCGCACGCGCCGCGCCGCGCCGGAGCACGACGACCGTCGGCGCCTCGACCACGCGGCCGCGGATCACGGCGTCCTCGCGTCCGTCTTCGATCTCGCGAAAGATCTCGACCGCCTCGAAATCCTCCCGCGCCGCGAGCTGGCCGGAGACGCAGGCGGAGAATCCCACCCCCGCGAGCAACGCGGCGGCCGCCGCCCCCTGCCATCGGCGGCGCCGCCGCCCCGCGATGCGGCAGACCGCCCACGCGAGCAGGGAGACGACGATGCCGATCGCACAAGGAGCGAGCGCCCGGGGATGCCCAAGTCCCGCCCAGGCGCCCGTGGCGAACACGACGCACACCCCCACGAGAGGATGGCGGCTCGGCGCGGTTGGAACGGCTCCTGCGGTGTTGTCCCGAGCTTGCATTCGCATCGGCCGCTTCGCGCGGGCCGCCCTTGCGCTAGAACAGCGGCTTGAAGTACGCGCGCACGACGATGCTGCCCTTGCTGAAGATGACCGAGTCCATCTGTTGGGACGCCGCCACCGTGTAGGTTCCAGGCAGTTCGAACGTCGACCCCTCGCCCCATCCCTTGACGATCTTCCCCACGATCAGCGTGTTGCCGTTGAGATCCATTCCCCCGGAGGTGAACGAGAGTTCGCGAAACGTCGTGGAGGCGGTGAGCGTCACGAATCCGTTCTCCTCGATCGCGAGCCGCGCGTCCCGGCATTCGTCGGGCGGCGCAGACAGATCGGAGGGGATGCGCGTCGAGGCCCGCGTCGGCCGGTGCCAGTCCTTGACGAGCACCCGTCCGCCGCCCTTGGACTCCCGGCCGGAGTCCTCGATATAGATCGTCCCCGCCGCCGCGCGGATGTGGCGGTCGCGGCGCGTCGTTTCCGGCGCGTCGCTCGCGCCGCAGCCGCCATTCGCGGAGATGCGCCGCGCGTTCACCTGCGTCGCGCCGTTGGCCACGAGGGCGATGCGCCCGCCGCCGCCGCCGCCAGCGCCGTCATGATGGCCGCGCCCCCCGTTGGCGGAGATGGTGCCGACGACCTTGATCGCGCCGGCGGCGCGGAGGTTCACACTCCCGCCCGCGGCGCCGCCGACGTTGGCGCCATCGGCGTCGGCGTCGTCGGCATCGGCCGCGATCCGCCCGTCCACAATCATGTCGCCGCCGACTTCGACCACCACCACGCCGCCGCCGCGGATCTCGTGCGCCGAACCCTCGCGCGAAGTACCGCCCGAACCGGAAGTGGCCGGGGTGACGATCGAGCCGTACGTGAGGGCCGGCCTGTCGTTGGCGGCCAGCGCCTGCGGCGCGCCCTGGCCCCCGTGGCTGGCGCCGCTGCCGGGCGTCACCCCCGGCGACGGCCCCTTGCCGGATCCGTAGCCCTTGCCGGAAACCGACACGTAGGCGTCCGCGCCCAGCGTGAAACCGCCGCCCACGCGCAGCGAAAGCCACCAGGTCTCGGCGTCGTCGTTCGCCGGGTGCGTCAGCGCGCCGCCGAGAACGTGCATGTCGCCGAGCACCTCCAGGACGTTGAAGCCCCCGGTCTGCGGCGTCGTGTGGAGCGTCACGACGGCGACGTAGCCTTTCTCCTGAATCCAGCCCGCCACGACCGGCGAGGCCTTCGCGTCCCAGACCAACGCGCGAGAGTGACTCTGCGCAAGCCGCACGACCTCGTTGGAGAGGGGCGCGTGGCGCAACGACCAGTTCGCGGGATTGCTGGCGAGGGCATCGGAACCTCGCGCGCGAATCCAAGTGTTCGTCATCACGGCGCCCTCGGCGGCGGCCGAGACGGCCAACGCCGCGCCAAGTAGAATTGTGGCAATCTGTTTCATCGTCCGTCTTCCGGCCTTCCTTTCGATGGAGCCATTCTAGCAGAACGCAGACGGGCTGTGAACCCCGCTCGTCACCGTCTCGTTCGGCGTCCGCTCCGCTCGGGACGTGGACGATGGCGCCCGTGGGCTCGAAGCGTTGGCGAGGCCGGCGCGGGCCCCTCCGTCGCAACGGAAGGACTCGGCGCCTTGGGCTCGATGGTCCTGAAGAGCAGCT
>JAAZAI010000136.1 GCA_012514445.1 Lentisphaerota bacterium | reverse complement strand
GAGGCCGAGCCAGTCGAAGGGAGGCTTGGCGTCGGGGCCGAAGGCGAAGACGGCGAACTGGCCGAGATCGCGTTGGTAGCCGAGACGCGTGTTGGGCGAGTCGTTGCGTTCCGTCTCCAGGTGGCGCACGAAGGACTCGGCGAGGGGATCGCCAGCGAGCCGCTGGATGAACGGGATCTCCATGTTACTGGAAGAAGGTGTTGAGGAAGTCGTAGGGGGCTTCCTCCGCGTGGAGGTTGCGGGGCGGGCCGTGGATGTCGATGAGGTCGACGAGGATGTTGAGGCTTTCGTCGAGGACGACGTCCGACTGCCGCGCCTTGCGCTCGCGCTCGGCCTTCGTGCCCGGGGCGGGCTCGTCGCGTCCCTCGGTGTCGGAATCGAACGAATCCGCGCCGGAGGCGACGGGCGTCTCGAGCGAGAGTTCGCGGCTGAGCGCCTCGTCCTCCTGGGCGCGCTTGAGGCGCTCCTCGAAGTCGAGGGAGACGACGCGGTTGGTGCTGAAGGCGCCAAACCGCTCGAGCAGCTTCATGTGCTTCTGCCAGCGTTCGTTCGCCGCGAGACGCTCCTTGGAGCGCGTGGCGAGCACGGGGATCGTCTCGTCGAGCGTGTCGGCTCGGCGGTAGCGCGCGGGTCCGGTGCGCGTCCAGGGCATCGCGTTGGGCAGCTTGTCCTCGCCGAGTTCGCTGTAGTACTCGAACACGGAGGGGAGGTTGATGTCGGAGGAGACGCCGCGCAACTGGGTGGAGCTGCCGGTGATGCGGTAGAAGGAGGCGGTGGTGGCCTTGAGCGAGCCGTGCTTTCCGCCGCGCAGAGGCAGCAACGTCTGCACCGAGCCCTTGCCGTGGGTATGCGAATCGCCGACGATGACGGCGCGGCCGTAGTCCTGCAGGGCGCCGGCGACGATCTCGGAGGCGGAGGCGCTGATGCGGTCGATCAGCACGACCATGGGCTTCGTGAACGCGATGGCGGGATCGTTGTCGTTGAGGGTGATCGTGCGGCGCGTCTCGCGGACCTGGACGACCGGGCCGGATTTGAAGAAGAGGCCGGCGAGGTAGACGGACTCGGGGAGGGATCCGCCGCCGTTGCCGCGCAGGTCGAAGACGAGGCCCTCGACGTTCTCGGCGTTGAGTTCGGCGACGAGGCGGGCGACGTCGAGCGTGGCGCTTCGCTGCGTGGCCTCGGGGTCGTTGCCGAGCTTCATGCTCGAATAGAACGTGGGCAGCTTGATGTAGCCGAGCTTGCGCGGCGCGCCGTTGGGATCGACGGCGGTCTCGATGCGCGAGGTGGCGGCCTGCTCCTCGAGCTTGATCTCGTCGCGCACGAGCACGACGGTCTTGATCGCGTTGATGTCGTTGGCGGGGATGACCTGGAGTCGCACGGTGCTGCCCTTGGGGCCGCGGATGAGGCGGACGGCCTTGTAGAGCGGCCAGTGGCGGATGTCGACGAATTCCTCGTCGCCCTGCGCGACGGCGATGATCTTGTCGCCGGGGACGAGGCGGGTCTCGGACGTGTCGCGCTCGGCGGGGCTGCCTGGGATGATCTCGACGATCTTGGCGGCGCCGTCGTCCGTCTGAAGCGTGGCGCCGATGCCCTGGAGCGAAAGCTGCATGTCGATCCCGAAATCCTCCTGCGCAACGGGGGTGAGATAGCCGGAGTGGGGGTCGTACGAGGTGGTCATCGCGTTGAAGAAGCGGCTCAGGTAGAACTCCTGGTCGCTGTCCTTGAGGATTGACTCGTACTGGGTGAAGTTCTTGACGGTCTTCTCGATGGCGTCGGCGCGGGCCTCGTCGTCGGTCTTGACGCCTTTGACGGCGGAGAAGTAGCCGACGAGGAGCTGGTCGAGGCGGTTCGTCGTCGAGCCTTCGATCACGGCGAACGTGTTCGTCGAGGCTTCGGCCGCGGCGAGCGTGTTGGTCAAGGGGAGGGACGATGGCATCAGCGCCTCGCGGAACGCGGCGCGCTGCGCGGCGTTCGTGGGTGTGGACGACCATGCGGCGAGGGCGTCGTCGAATGCTTTCAGTTCGGAGTCGAGCGCGGACGCCGCCACGGTGTTCGTGGGGGCGTCGGGGTTGTGCAGGTGGCGGGCGATGTCGAGGCGCAGTTCGGCGGCCTTGGCGGCGTTCTTGTCGCTGGCGATGCGGGTGGAGACCCGGTAGGCGATGAGCGAATTGAGGATGCGGTCGCGCCAGAGCGCGTCCATGGCCGCGATGTCCGCGGGCCAGGGCAGGTCTTTGCGGTTGAGCTCGTAGGAACCGCCGGTGGCGTTGTCGAAGACGTTGGTGACGTTGGCCTGGACGAAGTCCACGCGATCGCGAACGCGGTCGCGGAAGCGGTCGAACACCTCTTTCGCAAACGATACGTCGCCTTCTCGCATCAATTGCGGCAGAAGCGTCTTGGCGCGTTCAAACTCGGCGATGTCGGACTGGAGGAAGAACATGCGCTCGTAGTCGAGGGAGTTGAGATAGTTCGTCCAGGCGACGGCGGACATGGCGGCATCGAAGGGCTTGTGCAGGAGGTGGACCTCCGGCATGTCGCCGACCAGGATGCGCGCCACGGTCGCGGCGGTCTGGCCGGAGGCGTCCTCCTCGCCAGGGGATTCCGCGTCGAATTCGGAGACGAAGGGGACGCCGGCGGCGTTCTGGGCGAGGCGATCGCGAAGGGCCTCGCAGCAGCCGGCGGCGCCGTCCGCGTCGCGGCCACGGGCGGCCGCCGCGGCGAGGGCGGCCGCCATGAGGCCAATCAAGACGAGGGTCATCCAGGAGGTCGGGGTCTTGGGGAGGCGTTTCATCGTGTGTCTCCTAGGCGTTGGCGCTGGCTCGGGTCTTGCGGGGCGGCAGCTTGATGTCATGTCGGGCGATCAGGTCGTCGGCGTTCGGAATCTGCTCGCGGTAGCGCAGGAACATGCGTTCAAGGACCTTGATCTGCGGCTCGGTGAGGCTTTTCTTCGCGGTGAACTGGGCGGCGACGGATTTGAAGAATTCGGCGTCGTCGTAGACCCGGCGGCCCTTGCGGACGGGCTCCTTCCAGGTGTGGACCTGGCCGAGGCCGGCGAGGATGGACTCGATCTTGACGACGTCCACGGCGACGGGTTCGCTGTAGACGACTTCGAGGCGTTCACAGAGTTCGCGGGAGAAGTCCGGGATGTTCTTCCGGGCCCCGAGGAACATCCGGTCGAGGTAATGTCGCTGCTTGGGCGAGAGGCGCTTGCCGCGCCGGACCTGGTCGCGAAGCGACTGGTAGAAGGTCGTGGAGCCTTCGTCGACGCCGGCCTTGTCGAGGATCTCGAAGATCTCGAGCGTCGAGGCGCGCGGCGGCTGGAGCTGTTCGTCCTCGAGGATGTCCTCGCGGCCGATGGACTTGAGGAACCCCTCGAAATCGGAGAGGCTCGAGCGGTAGCGCACGAGGATGTTGAGCAGTGCGCGAAGCTGGTTCTGGGAGATGTCGCCGGCCGGCGCGGGGGCGCTGTCCGCCTCGGCCTCGAGGCTCGCCACGTCGATGACATCCTCCACCGGCTCCTCGGCGGCGGCCGCGGCGGCCTTCTTCCCCTTGCGGGCGGCGGGTTTCTTCGCCGGGAGTTCGCCGCGGAACTTCTGCCCGATCTCCTCGACGAACTGCTGGTCGCTGAACGTTCGCTTGCCGCGCTTGACGGGGGGAGCCCACTCGGTGACTTCGCCGAACTTCGCGAGGACGGCCTCGACGACGTCGGGATCGGCCACCGGCGCCTTGGCGGCGGCGAGCCAGAGCTTGAGCTTGTCGTAGAAGGCGCGCAGCATGCCCTGCCATTCGAGCTTCTTCTCCGGATCTTCGACCTCGTCGAGCTGCGTCTCCATGGCCGCGGTGAAGCCGACGTTGAAGAGATCGTTGTAGTTGGCGACGAGGAAGGCGTTGACCTTTTCGCCCAACTCCGTGGGCAGCAGGGCACGCCTCTCCTTGAGGACGTAGCCGCGAGCCATGAGGGTGGCGAGGATGGAGGCGTAGGTGGAGGGGCGGCCGATTCCGTTCGCCTCGAGGGCCTTCACGAGGGAGGCTTCGTTGAACCGCGCGGGCGGTTTCGTCTCCTTGCGGTCGTCGGCGACGGCGAGGAGGTCGAGGGACTCGCCGGGGGCGAGAGGCGGCAGGGCGTCGAGCAGGTCGTCGTCACCCTCCTTGGCGTCGTCGTCCGGGAGCGTCGCGACGGCTTCGCCGGCCACCTTGAGAAAGCCGGGGAAGACGAGTTCCGCGGCGGAGGCGGAGAGCATCAGTTCGCCGAAGCCGTTGGCGGGCTCGGCGCGTACCTTGGCGGTGGTGATGTTGAAGCGCGCGTCGGCCATCTGGCTGGCGAGGAAGCGCTTCCAGATCAGCTCGTAGAGCTTGAGCTCCTGGGGGCGGAGCGCGCCGGCGAGGCTGGCGGGGGTGCGAGCGGGGTCAGTGGGGCGGATGGCCTCGTGGGCGCCCTGCGCGGCGCTCTTGTTCTTGTAGGTGCGCTGCTTGGGACTGACGAAGTCGGAGCCGTACTTCTCCTCGATGAAGGCGCGCGCCGCCTCCTGCGCGTCTTTCGCGATGGTGAACGAGTCCGTGCGCATGTAGGTGATCAGGCCGACGGGACCGTCGCCGGCGAGCTCGACGCCTTCGTAGAGCTTCTGGGCGAGGGACATTGTGAAGTTCGGCGAGAAGCCCAGCGCGTTGGAGGCGGCCTGCTGGAGCGTGCTCGTGATGAAGGGCGCGAAGGGGCGGCGGATCTTGTCCTGCCTGGCGAGGTCTGCGACGGTGAACGCGCTGCAGGCGAGGGCCTCGTGGATCTGTTTGGCGAGGGCCTCGTCCTGGACGTCCGCCTTCACGCCGCGGATCTGGCGGAGCTTGACGGAGAAGGACGACTTGGGATCGACGCGCTTGCGCAGCTTGGCCCCGAAGAGCCAGTAGGGCGCCGGCGTGAACGCGCGGATCTCGGCTTCGCGTTCGCAGACGAGGCGCAGCCCCACCGACTGCACGCGGCCGGCGCTGAGACCCTTGCCGACTTGCTGCCAGAGGGACGGGCTGACCTTGTAGCCGACGAGACGGTCGAGGACGCGGCGGGCCTGCTGGGCGTCGACGAGCGGCATGTTGATGTCGTGCGGATCCTCGAAGGCCTTGCGGACCGCGGTAGGCGTGATCTCGTTGTATTGGACGCGGAAGAACTTCGTCTCGGAGCCCTTCTTCAGGCCGGCCTCGAGGATCTCCTTGAGATGCCAGGCGATGGCCTCTCCTTCGCGGTCCGGGTCGGAGGCGAGGTAGATCGCGTCGCATTCCTTCGCCTTGCGGACGAGATCCGCGACGACCGTCTTCTTATCGTCGGTGACAATGTAGACGGGCTCGAACTGCGCATCGTCGGGCGAGATTTTGATGCCGAGGGAATGCTTGGGAAGGTCCCGGACGTGCCCGACCGAGGCCTTGACGATGTAGTCGGGTCCGACGATTTTGCCGATGGTCTTCGCCTTGGCCGGCGATTCCACGATAACGAGTTTCTTCATGTTGCGGAGGTTCCTGTCTTTCAGATTCGCTTCCGGCGCACGGCGTTGGCGCCGATCCGTTCGATCTGGGATTTGATTTCGAGGCTGATGAGGCGGGGGCCGAGGAGGTGCGGGGCGAGTCCGCTGGAGTTGACAAGTTCGTCGGGCGTCATCTCCTCGGCGCCAAGGGTGGCGAGAATCTGGGTTTCGACTTCGTCCAGGGCGGGCCTGGCTCCGCCGCCGCCGGCCGGTTTCGCGGACGAGGGGTCGGCGGGTGCGGATGCGCCGCGGAGGGTGGAGCCGGGGAGCGACTGTAGCTCCTCGAGCACCTCGTCCGGCGATTCCACGAGGCGGGCGCCGTCCTTGATGATCTTGTGGCAGCCTTGGGCGACCGGATTGTCGATGCGACCGGGGACGGCCATGACCGAGCGGCCCTGTTCGAGGGCGTGGTCGCAGGTGATGAGCGTGCCGCTGGTGGCGCCGGCCTCGACGACGAGGATCGCGGACGAGAGGCCGGAGATGATGCGGTTGCGCATCGGAAAGGTCTGGCGGTCCGCCTGGCGGCCGAAGGGGTATTCGGTGACGACGGCTCCGCCGGACTTGGCGATGCGGCGGGCCAGTTCGCGGTTCTCGGGCGGGTAGAGGCGGTCGAGGGCGCCGCCGATGACGGCGACGGTGCGTCCGCCGGCGAGAAGGGCGGCGGCGTGGGATTCGGTGTCGATGCCGCGTGCGAGGCCGGAGACGATGACGACGCCGGCCTGGGCGAGGCGATAGGCGAAGGCCTTGGCGGTGGCGCGGCCGTAGGCGGTGGGCGCGCGGGTGCCGACCATCCCGAGGCAGGCGTACGAGAGGGCGGCGGGGTCCCCGGCGACGTAGAGGGCGAGGGGCGGATTGTGGATGCGCTTGAGCAGGGCGGGGTAGGCATCGTCCACGGGTGTGAGAAACGTCACGTCGCACTCGGCGGCGCGGGCCATCTCGCCGCGCCAGTCGACGGCGCCGAACGCCTGGGCGAAGTCGTCCGCACGATTGCGGCCGATCCCCTTGACGGCGGCCAGACGGGCGGCTCCGGCAGAGAAGAACGCAGAGGCGGACCCCAGCGCCGCGATGCCGTTTTCTACGGTCGCGGCCCCGATGTCCTGCACCATATTGAGTGCTATAAATGCCTCGCGTTCAGTCATTTGTGTGCTATTGAATTGTCCATTCGCATGGCCGGGGCCTTCCAATTTTCGTCATTACCCTAGAAGAGATATCACAGCGGCAAGACGACAGGCAAGCGAAATCTTTCGCCGATCACCGAAGGTCAAGCCTGCGCGGCGATGGCGTCGAGGATCTCAAGGTCGGCAGGGGAGAAGGCGGAGCGAAGCGCGGGCAGGGCAGGGGGGGCGATCCACAGGATTTCGCTGTGGACGCTGGGGGTGAAACCGCTGCCCTCGATCGCGCGGGCCGTCCAGGCGACGAGTTTGATATCGTGTCCGCCCGCGTGGAACACGGTGGTCTTCAGCGGGCGTTCGACCTCGATCGCGGCGCCGAATTCCTCGTCGATTTCGCGGACGAGGCACTCGGCCTCGGTCTCGCCGGGTTCGCGCTTGCCGCCTGGGAACTCCCAGAGGCCGGCGTTGCTCTGGCCCGAGGCGCGACGCGCGACGAGCACTTGGCGGCGCGCGTTGTGGATGACGCCGGCGACGACGATGACGGGAGCGGTCCGCGCCCGGATCGTGTCGAGGCGACGCATCCCGAGGGTGAAGCAGAGGAGCCATGGGGCGGGGAGCGAGGGCGTGTCGGCGAGGGCGTCCTCGAGTTCGCGCCGTTCCAGGATGCGCATCTCGGAATCCTCGACATCGTCGCTGGCAGGGCGGGGGCCGGATTGCGGTGCGCAGTCGAGAGCTAGGAAGAAGTGGCCGGTGCCGTTTCCGCGGTTGGCGTCGGAAACGCATTGCGCGAGGGGAATCCAGCGGTCGCTGGCGTAGCCCGTTTCTTCGAGAAGTTCGCGCCGGGCGGCCTGCAGGGGATCTTCGCCGGGCTCCAGATAGCCGCCGGGGGGGCCGAAGGCGAAGACCGATTTCATGGCGTATTTGGCCTGGTGGAAGCCGATGAAGCATCCGTCTCGGTCGACGGCGCAGATCGTGACGTAATCCGGGCTGTCGATCCAACCCCAGTCGGGAATGACGCGTCCGTTTGAAAGGCGGACTTCGTGCCGTTCGATCCTGAGAAATTTGTTCAGATTGAGGATTTCCGTGCGTGAGACGGTTTCTAGAGGTTTCATCCCGTGAATTGTAATGGGAAGGGGTCCGGTGTGGAAGGAGAATTTCCTTGACCGGTCTTTCGATCTCGTGAAGGACTTTTACCTGATAATAACGTCGCATAATATATATTATGATAAGATTGCAGCATGTGCAAGCGCGTGCCGATCGAAAACGACCTCTGGGTCGAACTGGAGACGGCCATCGCCGAACGCCACCTCTTCGACGACGCCAAGCCTCCGCGGCTCTCCCATGGACTCTGCCCCCAATGCTTCCAGGAGACCATGGACGCGCTAGAGGCCGAGGTCGCGGCCGAGAACGCTTGAGAAGCGCATCGCAGGATTGATTTCCGTCCGGAAATCTGCTACTAATATCTGCGTATGAAAACAGCATTGGTCTGCGGCGCAGGCGGCTTCATCGGCTCGCACCTCGTTTCGCACCTCAAAGCCCACGGTCTGTGGGTGCGAGGCGTCGATCTCCATACCCCGGCGTTCTCGCCCAGCGCGGCGGACGATTTCCTCGTCCTCGACCTCCGGGACGAAGCGAACTGCCAGAAGGCGCTGCGGCTGCCGGACGGTTCCGCGCCAGACGAAGTCTACCAGCTTGCCGCCGACATGGGCGGCATGGGCTTCATCCACACCGCCGAATGCGAGATCATGCGCAACAGCGCGCTCATCAACATCAACATGGTCCACAACGCCGCCGCCGCCGGCGTACCGCGCTACTTCTTCTCGTCGTCCGTCTGCGTCTACCGCGACATGAAGCCCGGCGAACCTCAGCTCGCCGAGGACGACGCGTATCCGGCCCTGCCGGACAACGAATACGGCTGGGAGAAGCTCTACGCCGAACGCTTCGCCAAGGCCTACGAGCGCAAGACCGGCATGGTCGTGCGCATCGCCCGCTTCCAGAACTGCTACGGTCCCGAAGGCGCCTGGCGCGGCGGCCGCGAAAAGGCCCCCGCGGCGCTGTGCCGCAAAGTCGCCCTCGCCCGCCCCGGCGACGCCGTCGACATCTGGGGCGACGGAACCGCCATCCGCAACTTCATCTTCGTCGACGATCTCGTGGACGGCATTTCCAAGCTGATGAACTCCGCTGTCGGGGAACCGACCAACATCGGCACCCAGGAGTATGTCACCGTCCGGCAACTTCTCGAGACGATTGCCGTCGTCGCTGAAAAACCCATCGCCATCCACTGCGTCGACGGGCCCGTCGGCGTCGCTTCGCGCGACTTCAGCACCGCCCGGATGACCGCTCTCGGCTGGGCGCCTCGGCATTCGCTGCGGGACGGCATCGCCAAGCTCTACCCCTGGATTGTGGAGCAAGTCGCGGCAGCCGGATTGCGCACCGAAGAATCCCGATGACATTCGGCAAGGTCAGAGTCTTCTACAACAAGAAGGCAGGCGCCGGTTTTTCCTTCCGGCGCGTTCAGGATGCCTTTGCCGTCCATTGGAAGCAGACCGCCGACGATCTCGCGTGGTATTTCCCAAGCTCCCCCGGCGAATCCTTCAAAATGGTCGACGCCGCGATCGCCGACGGCGTGGAATGCATCGTGGTCTGCGGCGGCGACGGCACTGTCAGCAGCATCGGCACCCGGCTGATCGGCAGCGGGATCTGCCTGGGCGTGGTGCCCATCGGCAGCGGCAACGGCCTCGCCCGCCACTTCGCCCAGTCCATGAACTGCTCCGAGGCCATCGCGCAGCTCGCGCGCGGCGCGATCCGGGAATTGGACGTCGGCTACGTCAACGACCGCCCCTTTCTCGTCAGCGCCAGCGCCGCATGGGACGCCGCCATGGTCAAGGCCTACAACCAGTCCCCGATCCGCGGCGTCGGCACGTACGTCCTCGCCGGCGTCTACTCGTTCTTCGACTACACGCCCAAGCCCGTCCGCATCGTCATCGACAACGCGGAGACGCTCGACATCGACCGTCCGATCCTGCTCACCATCGGCAACCTCAGCGGTTGGGGCGGCGGCGCCCTCATCGACAAGGACGCCAGCGGATGCGACGGCCGCCTCGAACTCGTCGCCGCCCGCAAGCAGGACGCCCCGCTGCTGCTGGCGAATCTCGCCGAGGTCTTCGACCGCGGACTCATCAATCTCCCCAACGTCATCTTCCGCCATTTCAAGACGCTCCGGATCGACCGCGCGGAAGCCCAGCCGATCCAGCTCGACGGCGAACTCCACGACGCCCCTAAAACCCTCGAAGTCAACGTCCAGAAGGGCCAGCTCAAGGTCCTCGTCCCCTCGGGCCCGCGCGCCTGATTCCCAACGATCACGAAAAGGAACCCACATGAAGAACACGGCAGCTAAACTCACGGCGATCCTGCTTTCGCTTGGCGTCACGGCGCAGGCCGGCGAGGTCGTCCCCGGCGACATTTTCGCGGCGATCAACCTGCGCGACATCGACGCCATCACCCGGATGCTCGGCGACGACAAGGCGAAGGCCCTCTCCGCCACGCTTCCCGGCGGCATCACCCCGCTCCACTATGCGGCGCAACTCAACGACTCCGAGATCGTCTTCCGCCTCCTCGCCGCCGGCGCCAATCCGAACGCCCAGACCTCCGGCAACCAGACAACGCCGCTTCACTGGGCCGCGGACAAAGGTTCGGCCGATGCGTTGCGCTTCCTGTTGAAGGACAAGGCGGATGTCTCGCTCAAGACGAAGAAGGGCTTCACCGCGCTTCACTTCGCGGCCCTGGGCCCGAAGCCGGAGCTCGCGAAGCATCTCGTCGATGCCGGCGCCGACCTCGCCGCTGCAGACGACGACGGCAACACGCCGCTGCATCTCGCCGCCGCCGCCGGGAAGCTCAAGGGCGCGGAAACGCTTCTCGGCCTCGGCGCGGATCCCGCCCTGAAAAATCGCAAGGGCCTGACCCCGGGTCAGTTGGCTCGCGACGCGGATGTCGCGGCCCTCTTCGGCGCCGAGAAGTCCATGGCTGCGGCCCCCTCCCCTGCCCCGTCCACCGCCTCAGTCCTCCCTCCCGTCGAGAAGGAGTCTTCCGCTGCCACTCCGACGACTTCTCCCGCGCGCGTTGCGCCGCCGGAAGTCGTCCCTGCGCCAGTCGAGAAGCCGATGGCTGAAAAACCGGTCGAGGAACGTCTGGCGATCGCCGAGCAGTACCGCCGTTTCCTGGAAGACCCGAACACCATCAAGCTGCCCAACGGCTCAGTCTACCAAGGCGAGATGCATCGCGGCAAGTTCCATGGCTTCGGCGTGATCTGCAGCCAGAATCGCGAGCGCTACGAAGGCGAATGGAAAGCCGGCAAGAAGCATGGCGTCGGCACCTTTTCCTACTCGAACGGCGACAGCCTCGCCGGCACCTGGCGCAATGATGTTCCCCACGGAACCGGCATCTTCGTCTTCGCCAACGGCGGCCGAGTTACCGGCACGTGGAAAAACGGCGTCCTCGTCTCCGGCGAGGGTCCCTACGTCGGCCCCGACGGCAGCCGCCAACATGGCACGTGGAAGAACAACGTCCTCGTCGCCACCCGGCCGGCAGCGCAGTAGAACTTCACGGCTTCTTCCACACGGTCACCCGGACGTTCTTCCGGCGGCCCCAGTTCCGCGCGGCCCGCTCGTTCGGGAACCAGAGGTCCAGACGCGCCGGGCCCTTGATGTCGCCTCCACGGTCTTCGACACGGCCATACCCGTATCCCGGAATGTAGAGGACGGTGCCGAAGGGATAATGGCGCGTGTCGGCCGCGACGGTTCCGTGCTTCGCCCGGCGTCCGTTCGCCGTGATGCCGACCTGCTTGCGCTGGCCCTTCATCGGACCGTAGCTGTAGACCGGGCGCCCCAGCCAGTCGCGCTCCCAGCCGCACGAGTTCGGTCCGCTGTCATAGCCCGTGACTTCCATGAACACCGTCGTGGGCTTCGAGCCGGGAGGCGGCCGCACGCCGATCGTCCGGCATCCCTCCATCATCATGAAGACGGGAATCGCGGCGGCCAGCGCGAGGATCGCGAGCAGTCGTTCGAAGGCCAGACGCCCGCGGGCGACGAGGGGCAGCGGCACCGGTTTTTTCCTTCGCTTCTTCATGGTTTGACGGTC
>JAAZAI010000135.1 GCA_012514445.1 Lentisphaerota bacterium | reverse complement strand
ATCGGGGCAAGCTGTTTCATCGGCTCATGCAACAAGCCGTGACGGCCAGGCCGAAGGGGATCAAGCAATTGTATGTGCCGAAACACTAGATGTAGCGGTCGCTGGAGTCAATCAGCCACCCAGTTTTTGTTTTGTTTCTTTGCGGCGCTACATGTGGTAAAATATATCGCAATAATCCTTTCATCCCCTCGATCGGCAACATACGGAGAAGCTATGACGAAACTCATATTTCGCGCGGCCAATGGCGATGCGCAAGACGTGGTGCTCCCCGAGCTCGGCGCGACGATCGGACGCAGTCCGGACAACACGGTGCCGATTGACGAACCGAGCGTTTCGGGCCATCATGGCTCGATCCGCTTCGAGCACGGCGAATGGTGGGTCCGAGACAACGGTAGCTCCAACGGCACCTGCGTGAATGACGTCGAGGTGAAGGAAAGCGTCTTGAAAGACGGAGACAGACTCCGTTTCGGCAGCATCGAATGCGTGTTCGCATCGGCCCCCGAGTTGCCCGTACCCGTCGCCGACTTCGCCGTCCCCGCCGCGCCTGTCGCCGACTTCGCCGTTCCCGCCGCGCCCGTCGTCCCCGAGGCGGTTGCTGCGGAATCCAATCCCGTCCAGCCCGTTGTCGCCGAGCCCGCGGTCGCGCCTGTCGCGGCAATGGCCGCCGCGGCTCCGCCTGTCGAGGCGCACGCCAAGCCCGAGCTGAAGTTGCCGCCGAAGCCGGCGCTTAAGCCGGGATGGAAGCTGCCCGGCAAAACTCCGGTTGCGGCGAAGGCCCCCGAGGCCTCCGCTTCCGCGAAGGTTCCCGAAACTCCTGCGCCCGCGAAGGCGGCCGAGCCTACCGTTCCCGCGAAGGCGAAGGACCGCGCGGAGGCGAAGTCCGCCGCCCCGGAATGGAAACCGCCCGTCCTCGAGGTGGTCAAGGACGCGGCGCTCCCGCCGATGGCGGACGACGACGTGGCGCTCATCGCGGAGCTCAAGAACCGCTATCTCCAGATCAAGGAGCAGCTCGCGAACGTGGTCATCGGCCAGACGTCCGTCGTCGAGGAGGTCCTCGTGGCGGTGTTCAGCCGCGGCCACGCGCTGCTCGTGGGCGTGCCCGGCCTGGCGAAGACGCTGCTGATCAGCACGCTCGCCCGCGTGCTGGACCTTGGTTTCAAACGCGTGCAGTTCACGCCGGACCTGATGCCCTCGGACATCACCGGCACGGACGTGCTGGAGGAGGACAAGGTCTCCGGCGTCCGCCGCTTCCGCTTCGTCAAGGGCCCCATTTTCACGAACATGCTGCTGGCGGACGAAATCAACCGCACGCCCCCGAAGACTCAGGCGGCGCTGCTCGAGGCGATGCAGGAGCACCACATCACGGTGGGTTCGGAGACCTACCACCTTGACGAGCCGTTCTTCGTGCTCGCGACGCAGAACCCCATCGAGCAGGAGGGCACGTATCCGCTGCCCGAGGCGCAGATGGACCGCTTCATGTTCAACATCGTCGTGGACTACCCCTCCGCGGAGGAGGAGAGCCGCATCATCTCCAGCGTCACGGGCGCGACGCGCCCGTCGCTCGACAAGCTGCTCGACGGGCCGACGGTCATCAAGCTCCAGGACGTCGTGCGCCGCGTCCCCGTGGCGCCGCACGTGATCGACTACGCGCGGAACCTCGCGCGGGCGACGCGCCCGAAGCAGCCCGAGGCGCCGGACTTCGTCCGCGAGATGGTCGGCTGGGGCGCCGGGCCGCGCGCCGGCATCAGCCTGATCCAGGCCGCCAAGGCGCGCGCCATCCTGCACGGCCGGCACCATGCCACGACGGCGGACGTCTCGGCCGTGGCGCTGCCGGTGCTGCGGCACCGCGTCATCACCACCTTCGCCGCCGAGGCCTCGGGCGTCAAGAGCGACGACGTCGTGCGCATGCTGCTCCAGGCGATGAAGCCCCGCGAAGACCTCGAGATCTGAGCGTCCGTCCCGGAGACCTCGCACGATGAGTCCACATCAGGACGGACCGGCCTACATGAGGTGGCTGCCGGGCAAGACGACGGCCACGATCTCGCGCTTCGAGTTCATGGCGCGCGGACTCGTGGACGGCTTCATCTCGGGCCGCCACCGGAGCCCGCGCAAGGGCTTCTCCGTCGAGTTCGCGGAGCACCGGCAGTACGTGCCGGGCGACGACATCCGCAACATCGACTGGCGCGTGCTCGCCCGCAAGGACCGCTACTACGTCAAGCAGTACATGGAGGAGACGAACCTGCGGGCCACGATCCTGCTGGACTGCTCCGGCTCGATGGCGTACACGGGCGGCGCGGCCGCGGCGTTCGAGGGGCGCGCGCTCTCCAAGTTCGACTACGCGCGCTATCTGGCGGCGGCCTTGTCCTACCTGCTCGTCGGGCAGCAGGACGGCGTGGGGCTCGTGACCTTCGACAGCCGCATCCGCGACTTCCTCCCCGCCAAGGCGATGGCCTCGCAGGTGCGCCACATCCTCGACCGCATCGACGCGGCCGAGCCGGGCGGCGAGACGGCGCTCTCGGACATCTTCAACGAGGTCGCCGAGCGCATCCCGCACCGCGGGGTCGTGATCATCCTCAGCGACTTCTTCGACGACACCGCGGAGCTGATCAAGGCGCTGCACCACTTTACTTTTCGGAAGCACGAGCTGATCCTGCTCCACGTGATGGCGGAGGAGGAGCTGCGCTTCCCCTTCAACAGCTTTGCGCATTTCAAGGATCTCGAATCCCCGATCGAGCTCCAGCTCGACCCCAAGACGATCCGCGCCCTGTACCTCGAGCGCATCGACGCCTTCGTCAAGGCGCTCAAGGACGGCAGCGGGCGGATGCAGGCGGACTACGTGCCGATCAACACTCGCGAGCCCTTCGAGAAGTCCCTCGCCGACTACCTGGTGCGCCGTCGCATGGGGGCGGGCTGACAACCGGATCTTGACGCATGCAATTCATCAACGCAGCCATGCTCCTCGGTCTGCTGGCGGTGGCGATCCCCGTCATCATCCACCTGCTGAACCGAAAGAACCTCCACAAAGTCCTCTGGGGCGCGATGCGCTTCCTGCTCGACTCGGTGCGTCGCCGCCGCCGCCGCGTGCTGCTGGAGGACATGCTTCTGCTCGCGTGCCGCTGCCTGATCCCCGCGCTCGCGGCGCTCGCGTTCGCGCGCCCCTTCATCCAGCCGGAATCGCGCATCCCGTGGGTCGTCGTCCTGCCGGCGACGCTGCTCGCCATCGCCGGTTTCGGGATCAGCTTCGCGCTCTGGCACCATCCGCGGTGGCGCCGGGGCCTGCTCGCCGCCTCGGCCGCGCTCTTCGCCCTCGTGCTGGCCTCCGTGCTCTTCGAGCGCCAGCTCAATCTCAAGCGCTTCGGGCGCGGGGCGCACAAGGACGTCGTGATCGTGGTGGACGGCTCGTCCTCCATGGCGATGGTGACCGAGGGGCTCAGCAACTTCGAGCGCGCGTGCGCCGAGGCTCAGAAGTACATCGACGAGGCGCCGCGCGGCACCGCCTTCAGCATCGTCCTCGGCGGCCCCGTGCCGCAGGTGCTCAACCCCGTTCCGATCTCGGACAAGCGCGTGCTCCGCGAGACGCTCGCCCAGCTCAAGCCCGTCCACGGCACGCTGCAGATCATGGGCGCGCTCACCGCCTCGGCCGTCACCCTCGCCTCCGGCAACAACGCCGTCAAGCAGATCGTCGTCATCGGCGACGGGCAGACCGTCGGCTGGAACCTCGGCGCCCCGGAGCGCTGGAAGACGATCCAGCGGATCTTCGCCCAGCTCCCGACCACCCCGCAGGTCGTCTGGCGCACGCTGCCGCTGCCCACATCCATCCGCAACGTCGCCGTGACGGACGTGGCCCTCACGCGCGCCATCGTCGGCACCGACCGCGAGGTCGGCATCCGCGTCACCGTCAGCAACACCGGCACGGAGGCCGTCACGCCCGACGCCGTGTCCGTGAAGGCGGACGGCGCGGTGCTCTCGAGCCAGTCGATCCGGCAGCTCGAGCCGGGCGCCAGCCACACGCTGCTCTTCCACCACAAGTTCGCGAAGCCCGGCGCCTCGCTCGTCGAGGCCGCCGTGGCCGCGCAGGACGACCTGCCGGCCGACGACGTCTTCCACCGCGTCGTGCAGGTCGTGGGCGCGCTCAAGGTCCTCGTCGTCGATGGCGGCGCCTCTGGCGACTTCTTCGCGAAGTCCTCCACCTTCGTCGCGCTGGCGCTGCGGCCCGAGCTCGCGCGGCTGCGGGGCGGCCCGGCCGCTGCGGAGGCGGAATTCCTCTTGGACCCCCTGGTGGAGCCGGCGATGGCGACGGCCGCGCGCACGTCGTTCGCGGGCTTCGGCGTCGTGGTGCTGGCGGACGTCCCGAAGCTGCCGGACGCCGCCGCGAAGGCGTTGGCGGAGCACGTCGCCTCCGGCGGCGGCCTGCTGGTGCTGCCGGGCGCCTCGGCCGCGCCGGCCTTCTACAACGCCTGGGCGCTCGACGGGAAGCCGGTGATGCCGCTGCCGCTCGGGCGGTGGCGGAGCGAGGACTCCGCCACGGCTGGCGACCCGATCGCCCCGGAGGGGTTCACGCACGACGCGTTGCGCGCCCTGCGCACGGGCAGCGACCTCGGCGGCGTCCGGCCGCTCCAGCACTGGACCCTCGACGAGGGACTCGCGGGGGCGCCCTACGTCGCGGGCAGGCTCGTCTCGGGCGCGCCGTTCCTCGCGGTGCGGCCCTTCGAGCGCGGCACGGCGGCGATGAGCGCCTTTCCGTTCGACGCGACGATCTCCGACCTGCCGGCAAGGCGCAGCTTCGTGCAGCTCATGCACGAGCTGGCGTACCATCTCGCGCGGCCGGTCGCCGCGGATCTGAATCTGCTGCCCTCCGAGGGCGCCACGCTGCTGCTTGCACCGGCCTCCGCGGTCGGCGTCGCGGACGTCTCGGCCAACGGCCTCGTCGGCCGTTACTACAAGCGCCAGGGCCTCCGGGGCGAATCCATCCGGCGCATCGACGCGAAGGTCGATTTCAACTGGGGCACGGGCAGCCCGATGAAGGGCATTCCCCGCGACCGCTTCTCGGTGATCTGGACGGGCACGCTCGTGCCGCCCGTCTCGGGACAATACGAATTCAGCCTCGACTTCGACGACCGCGCCTCGCTGGCGCTCGACGGTCGCCGGCCGTCGGGGGCGATCGCGCTGGAGGCCGGTCGGCGGTATCCGCTGCGCATTACGCTGGAGGAGGACTACCAGCATGCGTACATCCACTTCTTCTGGTCCCGCGACGGGGCGCCGAAGGAGATCGTCCCGCCGGAGGCGCTCTATCCGGTGATGTCGGAGGGCGGCGAGGGCTCCGGCGAAATCGTCGAGATCCTCGACCCCAACGGAGAACGTTTCCACGGCGAGATCTTCGGGGCGCCGGACGGCACGTCGCTGCGCATCTCGCGGAGCCTGACGCCCGGACTCTACAAAGTCGCCGTGCCGGGCATTCTCGCGCAGCGCCTCGCCGGCGTGACGGCCGCGGACGGGATGCTCGTGTTCAGCGTGGCGGCCGGTTCGGAGGAAAGCACGTTGGAGGCGCTTTCGCCCGCGCAGACGGAGTTCCTGCTCAAGTACATCTCGATCTCGACGGCCACGCGCGAGGAGGACGTGCTGAGCGCGCTGCGCGGGCAGGCGTTCGGCAAGGAGATCTGGCGCATCCTGGCGTTCGCGGCGTTCGCGTTCCTCGTCGCGGAGGTCGCGCTCACGCGCTGGATTTCGATCCAGCGTCGGATGGGCGAGGAGCGGGACGTGGACTTCACCAACGCGGGGCAGGCCGGCACGGCTTCGTTCCGGGATTCGCTCGCGAAGATCCGCGGGCTGCAGGACGATTGACAGCGGAGGCGACGGCGGGACTATGGATCAGAACATCGCAAGAGCGGACATCCTTCCGGCAACCGTGCCCACGGCGGCGCTGTGGTTCATGGCGCTGGCGGGGCTGGCGATCTGGTTGATCGTGCACCGCCTCCTCGCGCGCCGCGCCGGGGTGCGGCCGCGCGTGCGTCTCGCGATCCTCGTCCCCCTCGGCACCGGCGCCTCGTGGCTGGCGATGCAGCTCATGGCGCGCCATCTCTTCCTGGCATCGCCGACGCATCTGCTGCTGATGGCGCTGCTCTGCGGCGGCGCTGTCGAGGGCGTCTCCTTCCTCTACGCGCGCGAAAGCTCCCGACTGCCGGGGCGGCGCGGGCTCGCGCTCGTGGCCTGCCGTCTGGCGGCGGTGCTGGTGATGCTCTTCATGCTGCTGCAGCCGGTGCGGGTGGGGGAGAAGACGCGCACGATCCGCCGGCGCGTCGTGGTCCTGGTCGACGACTCGGCCTCGATGCAGTTCACCGACCGCTACTGGACGCTCGCGGAACGGGTCGAGGTGGCCGCGGCGATGGGCCTGCTCGACGCTTCGGGGCCGACGCTCGCCGATTTCACGCGGGACGTGGCGGCGTCTGCCGAGCGCTTCGCGGTCTTCCGCCAGCTCGCGTCGACGCCCGGCGCGACGCTGGATCGCCAGGAGGTCGGGACCGCCGCCACCGCGGCCCGGACGATGCTCGAACGCAACGCCGAGACGATGGAGGGCATCGCCCTGAAGCTCTCCGCGCGGGAGCATTTCGAGCTTCACGACAATCTCGGCCGCGTGGCGCGCCACATCCGCGACAATCTGCTCCCCGGCTTCGAACGGCTCGCGGCTCTCGCCGCCGAGGAGGGAGGCGACCTCAAACCCCTCGTGACCGGGTGCGCAGACACGCTGGAGCAGATCGCGCAAGTCGCGCCGGGCCTCGCGCCCGCCGTCGGCATCGCCGCCTTCGACGGACTCGACGAGGCGGCGCGCGCGGCGGTGCTCGCCGCGTCGGACACCAACCGGGCGGCGATCGCGGCCCGGCTGCTGCACGAGAAGGGCGCGCGCTCCGAGCCGCTGCTCGACCATCTGCGGTCGCGCTACGACGTGGATCTCTACCGCTTCGGCTCTCTGGCGCAGTACGACAGCGGCCTGGAGGACGATGCTCCCGCCGCCGCCGAGGACGAAGCCGCCGCCGCGCGCCTGCAGGCGTTCCGTTCCGCCACGGACGTCACCGCCGCGCTCGAGACGGCGCTCAAGGACATCCCCCCCGAGGAGCTGGCGGGCTTCCTGCTGATCACGGACGGGCGCCACAACGGCGATGCGGGGGTGGACGCCGTGGCGCGCCGCCTCGGCGGTTCCGGCATTCCGGTCTCCTCCATCGTCGTGGGCGGCTCGCAGCCTCCCCTGGACATCGCGCTGGGCGACGTGCGCTCGCCGGATTCGGTCTTTCTCGGCGACAAGGTCCGCATCGCCGGCTCGATCGTCGCGACCGGCGCCTCCGGGCGCGAGACGAAGGTGCGGCTGATGCTGGGCGAGGACGTGGTCGGCGAGCAGACGATCTTCATCGAGAACAACGACTTCGCCCGGGAATTCCGCTTCACGCACCTGCCCGCGGAGAAGGGCGTGCTGCGCTACCAGGTCGTCCTGGACGCCGTTCCGGACGAGGCCTTCGCGGACAACAACGCCTGGAGCGTCGACGTCTCGGTGACGGACGACCGGACGAACGTGCTGCTTGTGGACTCGCGGCCGCGCTGGGAGTTCCGCTACTTGCGCAATCTGTTCTACGGGCGCGACAAGTCCGTGCATCTGCAGGAGTACCTCGTCAATACGGATCGCGTCGACGGCTCGCCGGACGCCCGTCTGCCGCCGGCGTCGGCCGGGCGCCGGTTCGGGGATTCGGAGTCCGGGGACTATCCGCAGGGGCGCGACGAGTGGCGCAAGTTCGACGCGATCATCCTGGGCGATCTCGATCCCGCGGAGCTTCCGGACGCCGTGGTCGAGGATATCCGCTACGCCGTGGAGGAGCGCGGGGCGCTGCTGGTGGTGGTTGCCGGTCCCGAGGCGATGCCGCACCGGATCCGCAACGCGTCGTTGCTCGAGATGCTTCCCGTGGCGTTCACGCCGGCCGAGGGCGATCGTCGCACGCCGCCGGAGGCGGAGTTTCATCTGCGGCTGGCGCCGGCCGGTCGCGGCCATCCGGTGATGATGCAGTCGTCCTCGTCCTTCGAGAACGAGTCGATCTGGGACGAGGTGCCGGTGCTGCGCTGGCGACAGGCGGTGGACGGGGTGAAGCCCGGCGCGGAGGTGCTGGCGTACGCGGCGGCGGCGGACGACGAGCCGGCCTCGGCGGCGCAGCTCGCGGTGCGCGAGATCGAGGAGGACCCGGAGGCCGCGGTGCGGCGGCTCTCGGAGATGCGCGAGACGCAGGCGAAGAACGCCCTCGTCGTGGCGAGATCCTTCGGGCAGGGCAAGGTGCTGATGCTCAACACGGACCAGACCTGGCGCCTGCGCCACCGCGTCGGCGACACGCGGCACCACCGCTTCTGGGGGCAGGTGCTGCGCTGGGGCTCGGGGGAGAAGCTGCGCGCGGGCAACACGTTCGTGCGCCTGGGCACCGACAAGCTGCGCTATAAGCCGACGGAGCCGGTGAAGGTGTTCGCCCGCGTGTCCGATGCGCAGTACAACGCGCTCAACGGCCTCAAGCCGACGGTCGCCCTGGCGTCGGAGGGGCGCGTGGTCAGGACGGCGCCGCTGGAGTTCCGCAAGGACTCCAACGGCTTCTACGAAGGATTGCTCGACCCGATCCCCGATCCGGGCGTCTACACGCTGGCGTTCACGTGCGAACCCGCCCGGCGCGCGCTCGGCGGCGACTACCCCGAGGGGCTCCAGACGCGTTTCGTGGTGGTGACGGCGGACAAGCCCGCGGAGTTCGTGAACGTGACGGCGTCGCGGGACGTCCCGTCGAAGCTGGCGACGATCACGGGCGGTCGCGTTGGCGGCCCGACGGACATCGAGGGGATCTGGGACGGGTATGGCGAGGGCAACCGGGTGATGCACGAGCGGACCGAGCTGCTGCTGTGGAATTCCGGGCTTCTGT
>JAAZAI010000134.1 GCA_012514445.1 Lentisphaerota bacterium | reverse complement strand
TTGCGGACAATGGGATTCGCCATTTCCACGGGGCGTAGAGGCGCTACGGGCGCACGGTTTCAGATCGCCAGCACGCACAGGCAAATGCCACGCGCTCCGCAACCCCGGAAACTGACCGGACCGTCTACCGGACGGCGATGAGCGTGCCGGGGATCGCGATGCGGGTCAGGGTGAAGGCGTCGAACTTCGCGGCGGCGGCGCCGTTCACGGGCGACTCCGCATCGAACTGGACACGCAGGCGGGTCGCGCCCTCTGGAGAGATGGATTCAACAGTCAGCCCCCGGGTCCACTCCCAGGCGTTGACGTAGGCATCGAGGTCTTTCGTCGTGCTGGCGATCGGGGTCATCGCGTTGTTCAGCCAGATCAGGCGCGCCGTGACGTTGGATCCATTGTAGGGTGGTTCTCCCGCCGCGGAGAACGTCAGGGTGTAGCGAAAGCCTGGCTTGACGCCGGGGACGTCCTGGTAGAATGCGCCGAAGGTTCCGCTCTTGTAGGCGGGCAGCGCCATGAGGTAGCCGTCGCCGTCGTCTGATCCCCAGCCTTCGCGGCCGGCGTCCTCGGTCGTCGGATGCTCCGTCCAGAAGTCGGCGTCGAGGACGTTGCCGTGGGCGAAGCCGGGGTTGAGGAGGAGGCCGGTGTATTCGGCCAGGGACATGGCGTCGAACTTCGCCGCGCCGCTGCCACCGCTGGGCAGAATGCTCGCATCGAACTGGACGCGCGCGCCGACGGCACGGCTCGAGGCGGCGAGGCGAGCATCGCCTCCGTCGGCTTCGGCCTCGCAGCCCTCCCCATCGGCGCGGCGCGTGGATGGATTCCCCGCGACGCGGCGCGCGAGCGCACAGCCATCACGCTGCGAACGTTCCTCGACACGGTCGAGGGCACGAACGGGTTCTTCTACCACTTCGTGGACATGGAAACGGGTCGCCGCAAGTGGAACTGCGAACTCTCCTCCATCGACACCGGGCTCTTCCTCGCCGGCGTCGTCGTGCCGTGCGCACCCGCCGGCTCGCTGCCTTTCGAGCCCGAAGCTTGTCTGCGCGCGCTGCGCGCGGTGCGCGAGCGCCACGGCGGCGCCGTCTGGAAGCGCTATGGCTTCGCGGACGCCTTCAACCCGCAGACCGGCTGGGTGGCGGAGTCCGTCATCGGCATCGACGTGGGCATCACGCTGCTCATGGCGGAGAACTACCGCTCGGAGCGCGTCTGGAACTGGTTCATGGCCAATCCGGAAATCCGCCGCGCGATGGATCTGGCCGGGTTCATCGAAACGAAGGCGAAGTTCACAGCCGACGACACGCGCTACCTCGAAATGCTCGCCCGCGACACGTGGCAATGTCTCGAGAGGCTCGTGCATCCCGGAACGGGACTGCCCTACGACAACGACGCGGCGGAGGGTTCTTCATGCAGACGATCACCGGTCTGTGGCTCGACGAGGCCGGCACGCCGTCGGGCCGGTCCGCCGCGAACTTCGCCTATGCGCAAGTCCGCCATGCCGACGTGAACGGGTATCCGGTCTGGGACTGGTCCGCCGCGCCCTTTCCCTCAGCCGATCCGGAGCGCTGGCCGGCGGTCTCGATCGCGGAGTGCGACGTGCTGGTGATCCCGCGCGGGGCGCGCCACGTCGAAGAGGTCTTCGCCTTCATGCGCTATCTCGCCGAGCCCGGTCCCGCCGAGAAGCTCGCGCTCGGCCAGCGCAAGTTCAGTTCGCTCGCGGAGACAACCCTGGGCTTCGCCGCCGCGCACCCGAATCCGCGCATCGGCGTCTTCATCGCGCTGGCGAAGTCGCCGGACGTGCGCGTGGCGCCGCGGCTGACGGTGTGGAAGGAGTACGCCGAGGAGATGGCGGTGGCGCTCAACCGCCTCGACACGATGAAGGCGGAACCGGAGGCCGCACTGGAGGAGGTGCGGCGCCGCATGCAGCAGAAGCTCGACCGCCTGTCCCGGCGCTGGGAACGGATCCGCGAGCAGCGGATGGAGGAGTGGAAAAGCCATGACGCGCGGTGAACGCAAGACCCTGTGGCTCGGGCTGGCCTTCATCAGCCCCTGGATCGTCGGTGTGCTCGTCTTCGCGCTGTATCCGGTCGTCGCCTCGATCGGCTATTCGTTCTGCGACTACGACGTGCTCTCGAAACCTGTCTGGGTGGGGGCGATGAACTACCGTGACATGGCGCTCGACGCCGTGTTCTGGAAATCCCTGCGCAACACGCTTTTCTTCGCCGCGTGGGCGCTCCCGCTGGGGCTCGTCGTCTCCCTGTTCACGGCCGTGCTGCTCAACCAGCCCGTGCGCGGACGCTCCCTTTTTCGCACCATCTTCTTCCTGCCCTCGCTCGTGCCGGTCGTTGCGGGCGGCATGATCTGGCTCTGGATCCTCAACGGGCGCTTCGGCCTGCTCAACGCGGGGCTCGCCGCCATCGGCATCGAGGGACCGCAGTGGCTCGCCGACGAAAACTGGACGAAGCCCTCGATCATCCTGATGTCCCTATGGGGCGTAGGCAACACGGTGGTCATCTACCTCGCCGCGCTGCAGGACGTGCCGCGCTCGCTCTACGAGTCGGCGGAGCTGGACGGCGCGGGCGCGTGGACGAAGCTGCGGCGCATCACGATCCCGCTGATCTCGCCGGTGATCTACTTCAACCTGATCATGGGCATCATCGGCTCGTTGCAGGTGTTCGCGCAGCCCTTCGTGATGCTCGGCGGCGGTCCCAACCGCTCCGCGCTCTTCTACGCCGTCTATCTCTACCAGAACGCCTTCGAATACCGCCAGATGGGGTACGCCTGCGCCATGGCGTGGGTGCTCTTCATCCTCATCTTGATCCTGACCTGGGCGGCGACGCGCACGACGCGCCGCCACATCTACTACGCGGGGGAGTGACCGGACCATGAAGACGAATCCCGTGCTGAAGGGGTGAGGGGGGGGCGACGGGGCAGAATTGCCGCGAGTCACCCGCCGTTCTCGATCAGTCGCAGTGGTTCGGCAGATCTCGGGTGTCAACCGCACGAAGTGAGTGGTGCGTAGAGAGGGGGGAAGCTTCGTCGAACCCGACAACGTCCTGATCGTCATCATAATCCTGATCGTCATCGATGCGAGGGTAAAACCTGCGGGAGCCTGTTCTCGAAGCATTTTACCCTAGGGCGCGCAGGCCCTGAGCGCCGCCGGGCAACCCGTCGTAGCCGGGTTGGTACTTCGCAGCGGCGCGCCACGCGCGCCCGCCACGCCACGCAACGCAGGCAAAGTTTGTAGTGGCGCCGTGAGGCGCTGGCGCGGCGGCCAAGGGCCTGGCCGCCCTACCGCATGACTCAGCCACGGAATCGCTCTCGCCAGGCGACAGCGGTTTCCCGGAACGGCTGCGCCCACCTCGCTCCGGGCTGTCCAAGTTCGAACCCTGCCACACACTGTTGTAATATCGAAAAGGGCAAAAGGGCAAGTGTGTGTGTCAGAAAAGTGACAGGGCAAGCACGCCGGGCAAGCACGCCCGAAATAGCCATTGACACGGAGGCGGTGCAGAAAATAGAATATGACGATTTATTGCGGTTGATCTAACAGGAGCGATTGAATGACTTGGTTGAGCTGGATGATCGTGATTCTGCCGGTTCTTGGCGTCCTATTCGCGGCCTTCTACTCGAAGCGCTATGTCAAGGACGTGGCGGACTATCTCGCCTGCGGCCGCGTCGCGGGGCGCTACGTGATCTCGGTGGGAGACATGGCGGCCGGACTGTCGGTCATTTCGCTCGTAGCGGCGTGCGAGGCGAACTACCAGGTGGGCATCGCCTATCATTTCTGGGGCGCGATCAACACGCCGATCTCTGTGCTGCTGGCCCTCAGCGGCTACTGCGTCTACCGCTTCCGGCAGACGCGATGTCTGTCGATCGGGCAATTTCTCGAACTGCGCTACAGCCGTTCCTTCCGCATGGTGGCGGCGTCCATCCGGACGATCGCCGAGATGATCACCAACGCGATCGGCCCTGCGGTCGCCGTGCGCTTCTTCATCTACTTTCTCGGGATCCCGCATCATTTCACCATCCTCGGCATGGAACTGCCGACCTATGGCATCATGGTGGCGGTGCTGCTGATCATCGCGACGGCGATCATTTGGCCGGCGGGCCGCATCTCGCTGCTCGTCACGGACAGCATCCAGGGCATGATGAGCTATCCGATCTTCGTGATCTTCGTCGTGTTCGTCCTTTCGAACATCTCCTGGTTCAACGACGTCGCGCCCGTCATGCTGGACCGCGCCGCTGGCGAAAGCTTCCTGAACCCGAAGGACATCCACAACCTCCGCGACTTCAACATGTTCGCGATTTTCGCAGGCATCGTCTCCAACATCCTCAACCGCGCGGCCTGGATCGGCAACGACACGAGCGGGTCCGCCCGCAATCCGCACGAGCAGAAGATGGCGTCCATCCTCGGCACGTGGCGCAACGGCTTCTCCTACACGATGATGTCGCTGATCGGCCTCTTCCTGATCACGTACATGCTCTCGAACCGCTATGCGTCGGAGGCGCGCGACGTGCGCGTCCGCCTGAGCGACAAGGTCGCTGCCGAGGTCGTCGCGCGGCCCGAAATCCGAGCCAAGATCGCCGAGAAGGTCGCCGCCATCCCCGTCGCTTCGCACGTGATCGGCCAGGATCCGCCGTATTCCCAGAAGAACAACCCCGACACCCCGTACCTCGACGCCGTGCTCACGACGCTGCGGGCCGAAATGCCGAATAACGACGATTCGGCGGCGGCCGCGAAGGGCGGGAACGTGGCGAAACATGAGAATCCGAACTTCGTCTTCCAGAAGTTCCGCTCCCTCTACAACCAGATGATGATGCCGACGCTCCTCGGCGGACTCTTCTCGCCGCTGCTGATGGGTCTCTTCACGTTGCTGATGGTGATGCTGCTGATCTCCACAGACGACTCGCGCATCTTCAACGCCTCCAGCACGATCATCCAGGACATCGTGGTGCCCATCAGGCGCAAGGAGATGTCGGTTTTCGAGCACCTCACGTGGCTCAAGGGCTGCACGCTGGGCGTGACGATCCTGTTCTTCGTGATCTCGCTCTTCTTCGCCCAGCTCGACTTCATCAACATGTTCACCACGATGATGTGCGCGCTGTGGCTCGGGGCGTCCGGCCCCATCATGCTCGGCGGTCTCTACACGCGCTTCGGCACGACGTTCGGCGCCTGGTGCTCCCTGGCCTTCGGCTCCGGGACCGCGTTCATCGGCCTTCTCCTCCAGCGCAACTGGGCCGATCACGTCTATCCCTGGATCGAAGGGCACGGCTATGTCGGGGTCGTGGGCAACGCCTTCGTCGCCGTCTCGAAGCCCTTCAATCCTTGGATCGTCTGGGAGATGAACCCGATCAAGTTCCCGGTCAATTCGATCGAGATCTCCTTTATCGCGATGATGCTCGGCATCGTCGGCTACCTGCTCGGTTCGCTGATCACCTATCGGGAGCCGTTCAATCTCGACCGCCTGCTCCACCGCGGCAAGTACCACCCCGACGGCGAGCAGCCGGTCGTCGTGGAGAAGCTCTCCGTCGGCTCGTTCATCTATCGCCGCATGATCGGCATCACGCCCGAGTACACGCGCGGCGACCGCTTGATCGCCTGGTCGGTGTTCCTCTGGTCGATCGTCTACGGTTTCGGCATCATGTTCTGCGGCGTGCTGATCTGGAACAAGTTCTCCCCGTGGCCCGTGCAGCGCTGGGGCGTCTACTACTACATCACCACCATCGTCGCCTCGCTCCTCGTGGGCTGCGTCTCCACGGTCTGGTTCATGTGGGGCGGCTTCCGCGACATGGTCGCCATGTTCCGCGACTTGGCCGCGCGAGTCGCCAACCCGCTCGACGACGGTCGCGTCGTCGGTCACGTCTCCCTGGCCGACAAGGAGCATTTCGAAGAGGTCGAGGAAACGGCGAAGGAGGACGAGACGGAGCCGAAGGCCTAGCCTCGGCTCGTTTCGACGGCCCATGCAGTCGCCCGCGCCCGAGCAGTCGAAGACGGTTCTCCCCCAAGCCCCCTGGCTGCTCTGGCTCGATGGCGCGCACGACCCGGCGTTCAACATGGCGGCCGACCATGTCCTCCTGGACCGCGCCGCCTCGTTCGCCACGCCTCTGCTGCGGATCTACTCCTGGGACCGCCCGTCCATCTCCTTCGGCCGATCCCAACTGCATCCCGCCGCGCTCGCCTCATCCCACACGCTCGTGCGCCGTCCCTCGGGCGGCGGCATCGTCTGGCACGACCGCGATCTGACCTACACGCTCGTGCTCCCGCCGGGCCACGACCTCGCCAGAATGGAGATCCACGAGAGCTACCGCCTCATGCACGAGGCGATCGGCGTCCGGCTTGGCCCAGGCGTGCATCTTCAGAACGAGCGGCGCGGCGCCGACGACTTGCGCCGGATGCGCTGTTTCGATTCCCCCGCGCGCCACGACATCCTCGGACCTGGCGGCGCCAAGGTCGCCGGCGCGGCGCAGCTCCGCGCCAAGTCCGGCGTCCTCGTGCAAGGCAGCGTCCGCCTCGAGGCCACGGCCGGCGATCGAGCGGCGCTGCGCGATGCGATCCTCCGCGCCTTCGCCACGTTCGCCCCCGGCGGTTTTGCCGAATGGACGCCCGCTCCCGATTTTCTCCGCGATGTCGAGGCACGAGCCGTCGGCCAGTACGCCACGGACGCCTGGAATCTCCACGGTGAAGTTCCGGCCGCCGACGAACCGTGCGCCGGTGACGCCCCCCGCGACCGCCTTCCCGAATGGATCCGCGTCCAGTCCAGCGCCGAGAGCCGCAAGCACGTCTCGGACGTGCTGGCCGACTTGCGCCTCAACACGGTGTGCGCCAGCGCGCACTGCCCGAATCTGGGCAAGTGCTTTTCCGGCGGCGTCGCGACGTTTCTCATCCTCGGGCGCACCTGCACCCGCAACTGCCGATTCTGCGCCATCGACCATGCCGAGCGGCCCGCCCCGCCCGAGCCGGACGAGGCCGTCCGGCTCGCCGAAGGCGTTCGCCGCCTCGGACTCAAGTTCGTCGTCGTGACGAGCGTCACGCGCGACGACCTTCCCGACGGCGGCGCCGCCGCGTTCCGCGAGGCGATTCTCGAGATCAAGCGCCTTTGCCCGGGTACGGGCGTCGAGGTGCTCACGCCCGATTTCGGTGGACGCGAGGCGCCGCTGCGCGACGTGCTGGACGCTCGCCCGGAGGTCTTCAACCACAATGTCGAGACCGTGCGCCGGCTGTCGTCCACGATCCGCAGCGCCGCGACCTACGATCGGTCGATGTCCGTGCTACGCGCGGCCGTGCGGCTGGGCGAAGGCATCCCGGTGAAGTCCGGCATGATGCTCGGACTTGGGGAGACCGAGGCGGAAATCCGCGAAACGCTGTCTGAACTGCGCGACGCCGGAGTGTCGCTGCTGACGCTCGGGCAGTATCTGCCGCCCACGAAGGATCATCATCCGCTCGTCCGGTACGTGCCGCCCGAGGAATTCGACGCCTGGAAGGCGCATGCGCTCGAACTCGGCTTCCGCGGCGTCATGAGCGGTCCGCTTGTGCGCAGCAGCTACCATGCGCTTGAACTCTACGAGGCCGCAAAGTCGTGACCTGCTCGTTCGGCGTATTCCCGGAATAGGCGGAGATAGTCGAGATACTGGCTGTAGGAGTTCAGGTTTTCGCGGCGAGCGCGAGCTGGAAGAGCTTTTCGGGTGTCAGGGTGTAGACCTTGCCGCAGAGGTGGCAGCGGAACGTCTGAGGCCGGGCGGTGCGGACGAGGCCGTCGAGCTCGGGTTTGGAGCGCGTCGCGTACGAGGCCTCCGCGACGGACTGCGAGCAGGTGCAGCCGAAGGCGAGGGCGCGCGTCGGCCCGGTCGTCAGGTCCGGCAGTTCGAAGATCTCGCGCAGGGTGTTGACGGAGGCGTCGTACTCAAGCTGCTCCGAGACGGTGCCGTCGGAGAAGAGCGCCGAAATGCGCTTGAAATCGGATTTGCGTCCGTCGGGCATGAGCTGAACAGCGAGGGCGCGGGCGCGCTCGATGCGGTTGTCGAAGGCGGCGGCGTGGAGGCAGACCTGGGTGGGGATCTGCATCGTGGCGTTGTAGAACTCGACGAGGATGTTCTGCTCGGAGGCGGGGGAGACGCTGAAGGACATCTGCGAGCGGATGCGGCCGGACTCGTGGGTGCGGGTGAGTTTGACTCGGGCGACGGTGCCGCAGGGGTCTGGGATGTCGGGCTCCGGGGGCGGGAGCTCGTCGAAGTCGGTGTTGTGCGTGTAGCCGCGCAGTTCGCCCCGGCCGGTCATCTCGGCGAAGAAGCCGCCGACGCGGCCGTTGACCTCGGCGTGCATCGAGATCGTCTCGTCCTGTTCGCCGAGGTCGATCCCGACAAGGGCGATGCCGGCGAGCGCACGCGCCAGCACGGAGCCGGAGGCGAGGCAGTTGCCATGCTGGATCTGCAGCTTGGCGGCCGTCTCGGAGACGTCCGAATAGAGGAAGCGGAGTCGAGCGTGGGGGCTGAACCCCTCCACGCAGGCATCGTTGGTGCGGGCTACGACCATGGGTGATTTCCTGTCTGGCTGATTCCCGGCGTCCGGGATGACGCGATTGACTGTAGCACAGCCTCCGCCGGACTGTCCACAAAATCCCTGTCGGGCCGCATCGCCAATCGGTCACCGGGGTTGACGTAAGCACGCTCCGTCGAGCAGGCCCGTCCCGTGCCGTCGCCGCTTTCTGGCGAGAGCGATCCCGTGGCGGAGTCTTGCGAAGCGAGGTGGGGCGGCCAGGCCCTTGGCCGCCGCCGCGGGCGCAAGGGATTGCGCCCCTCCAGCCGTGGCGGACGCATGCGGTGCGGCACAGCGGAGTACCAACCCGGCTACGACGGGTTGCCCGGCGGCGCGCAGGGCTTGCGCGCCCTTCCTTCGTATCGATTACGATTACGATTACGATTACGATTATGATTATGATTATGATTAAGAGCTTGTTGGGCTCGACGAAGTTCGCGACAAAGCTTCCTGAACCCTGAACCCTCTCCCCACCGCGAGTCAACGATCTTGACTCGCACGCTCACCAATCGCGTTCGCCGGCGCGTGGAGGAAGGCTGCGTTCCCGCTTGCGGCGATCATTTTCGCGCTGCTTCTCCTGCTCGAGGATCTTGGCCATGATTTCCTCGGCATCCTTCTGCTCGGCGGTCTCCTGCGCAGCCGCGGCCGCCTCCTCCGGATCTTCCCGAGGATCTTGCTCCTCGCCACCGTCCTGTGGATCGGGCTGCTGATCCTGCTGCGGATTTTCCGGCTCCTTCGGATGCTCCTGTTTCTGCTGATCGTCTTCGCCCGACGGTTGCTGATCCTGCTGCTGTTGCTGCTGGTCTTGTTTCTGCTGCTGTTGCTGACGGGGCGGCTTGGGCAGCAGCTCCAGGATGTGGATCATGTCTTTGAGCGCCTGTTCGGCGTTGATGCGGGACTTGCCGGCGAGCAGCGTGTCGGCCGGGCCGATGTCCATTTGCACCAGGGCGTGGGTGCCGAGGGTCTTGGCGACGAGGTCGTCGATCGCCTTGCGGACTTCGGCGGAGAGGTCGAAAACGTTGGTGGACGCGGCACCGTCCTGCGCGGGCGGCTGGGGCGTCGGCTGGCTGGCCTGCTGGTCGAGCCACGGGCCGTAGGATTCCGAAAACACGCGGAAGAGGCCGCTGGCCATCTGCTGTTCGTCGAGGGGCTTGCGGATCGCGGTGGAATCGACGGCCTTGGCGAGGGCGTTGCTCTGCGAATGGATCGCCTCGCCGAGGACGACGGGCGGCGGGGTGGTCATGGCGAGGAGCTTCATCGACTGCCCTTCGGCGTCGCGCATGGCGTCGAGCGCGCCGGGATCGAGGTTCTCGAGCGCGCCGACGGCGCTTTCGGCCTGGCTCTTGGCGGCGTCGAGCTGGAAGGTGAAGTCCGCCACG
>JAAZAI010000133.1 GCA_012514445.1 Lentisphaerota bacterium | reverse complement strand
CGTTGGATCGTCGCCATCGCGGCGGCGTAGCCCGCCTGCACCGCCACCGCCGCGCGACTGAAGTCCATCGTGGCGATGTCGCCCACCGCCGGCTCGATCAGCACGTCCGGGGGATTCGCCCGGATGCAATCCTGCGTCAGCCGGTCCTCGGCGATCCGCAATGTTCGCGTGAACACGTCGAAGAGGTTCATCTTCGGCCCCTCGTCGGCGTCCTTGCGCCGACGCCTCGCGGGGAGCTTGCCCACGGTCTCGGCGAGCCGCAGCAGGTGCTGGTGCATCAGTTCGGCCATGTTGCCGGGACGCGGGACGCCGTCCGGCTCCGGCGCGACGAGGGCGTTGTTGATGTTGACCGCGACCACATGCGTCGCGCCCATCGCGCGGGCCACGTCGACGGGCAGGGGGTTGACGATGCCGCCGTCGACGAGCAGCCGGCCGCCGTGGCGCACCGGCGTGAAGATGCCCGGGATTGAAATGGAGGCCCGCATGGCTTCGATCAGCGGGCCGCGCGTGAAGACGACCGGCTCGGCCGTCTCCAGATCGGTCGCGACGGCGGCGTACGGCAGCGGCAGCGCCTCGATGCGCTCCACCGGGATCATCTCGCTCAGGAAGCCCGCCACTTTGCGTCCTTCGATCAGGCCGCCCCGCGGGATGCCGAACTCGATGAACAGTTGCGTGGCCTTGAACCAGTCGAGGTCTTCCGAAAATTTGAGGAAGGCGTCGAGCGCGCCCGCCGCCTGGATGGCCGCCGCGATCGAGCCGATGCTGGTGCCGACGACGAGGTCCGGCTTGAAGCCGGTCTCGCGGAAGGCCTTCATCACCCCGGCGTGCGCCCAGCCGCGCGCACCGCCGCTGCCGAACACCACGGCCGTGCGCACGCGCCGCCGCGAGCGGCGGAACACGTTCCGAACCGCCGTCCAGCGTTGCTCCGAATCGCGCTCCTGCGGCGCTGCCATCGCCGACTCCTCCGTTGCTCTAGCGGGCTCGCCCGCTGCTTTTCTGCTTGCCGCCGCCCTTGGCGAAGTATCCGTTTCCGGCGCTCTTGCGCTGACCTGCGGCGCCGAAACCATCGCCACGCGGCGCCCGGGTTTCCGATTTGCGACCGTGAGTCTCAGGCTTGCGCTCGGCTGCTTCGGGTTTGCGGCCCTGCGTCTCATGCTTGCGGCCGTGCGCTTCGGACTTGGCGCCTTGCGTCTCATGCTTGCGGCCGTGCGCTTCGGGTCTGGCGCCCTGCGTCTCATGCTTGCGGCCGTGCGAGCGGGCCGAACCGGCCTCGGCGCCTCGGGAATGTCCGGCGGACTTGGAGGCGGACGCGCCGCGGGAGTGCGCCGGGGCCTTGGCCGACGGCCTGCCCGTGGCGGAGTCTCCACTCCGCCGCTCGCGGCGCTCGCGGCGGCGGACCGCCTGCGAGGAGAGGTCGCGCCGGGGGCGTTCGCCGCCCTGGATGCCGACGACGCTGAAGTCGACCTTCCGCTCGTCGAAGTTCACGCCCGAGACGAGCACGCGCAGCGTGTCGCCCGAGCCGACCGATAGCCCCGGCGCGACGAGGCGCTCCTGGAAGTTGTCGTAGCGGACGTACTTCTCGGAGAGCGCGGAGACGTGGATGAGACCGCCGATCTGCACCTCCGGGATTTCGACGAAGACGCCGAAGTCCATGACCTTGACCACGACCGCGTCGTACTCGAGCGGCTTGCCGTCCGCGATCTGCTGGGCGAGGAAGCGGTACTTCTTCATCTCGATCAGGTCGCGCGACGCCTGCTCGGCGCGGAACTCCGCGTCGGTGGAGGTCTTCGCGATGGCGGCCAGCTCCCCGCGGCCGGGCTGCGCGGCCGCGTCGCCCGCGAGCATCGCCGCGAGCTGACGGTGGAGCACGAGGTCGGGGTAGCGGCGGATCGGCGAGGTGAAGTGGCTGTAGAATCGCTTGGCCAGGCCGAAGTGCCCCTCGTGCTCGACGGTGTACTCCGCGCGCTTCATGCTGCGCAGCACGAGCATGCCCACGTAGTACTGGAGCGGCGTCCCGTGGACGGCCTTGAGCAGCCGCGCGAGGTTGCCGGTGTGCATGAGGTCGCCGGGCTCGAGTCCGAGCGTGGCGACCGCGGCCGCCAGGTCCGCGATCTTCTCGGGATCGGGGGCGTCGTGGAAGCGCGAGATGTAGGGGATGTGGCGGCCCGAGAGCTCGGCGGCGACGGCTTCGTTCGCGGCGACCATCGCCTCCTCGACGAGCTCGTGCGAGACCGAATGGACCGCCGGATGGACGCCGATCATCATGCCGTCGGCGTCGAGGTCCACTTGCATTTCGGGCGAGGAGATGTCCAGCGCGAAGCGCTTGAAGCGGTTCGCGCGGAGCTGCTGCGAGAGCGTGTTGAGCGCGAGCACCAGCTCGCGCGCCTCGGCCGTGCCGAGCTGCGCGGCGGCCGGGGCGCCGTCGATGATCTCCTGCGCCTGTTCGTAGGAGAGGCGCAGCTTCGAGCGGATCACCGAGCGCGTCAGACGGCGCTCGATGACGACGCCGGCGGCATTGAACGTCAGGAACGCGGAGAACGCGAGGCGGTCTTCGCCCGGCACGAGGCTGCAGACGCCGTTGGAGAGCTGTTCGGGCAGCATCGGAATCACCTTGTCGACCAGGTACACGCTCGTGCCGCGCTTGCGCGCCTCGGCATCGAGTTCGGAACCGGTGCGCACGAAATGGGAGACGTCCGCGATGTGCACGCCGAGAACGCGCCGACCTTCGGCGTCGTGCTCAAGCGAGAGCGCATCGTCGAAGTCCTTGGCGGTGGCGGGGTCGATCGTGACGATGAGCTTGCCGCGCAGGTCCTCGCGGCGGTCGTGGTGGGCGAGCTTGGCGGAGACGGTCTGGGCTTCGCGGAGCGCGGCCGGCGGGAAATCGCCCGGCAGGCCGTACATGCGGATGATCGCCTCGGTGTCGAGCGAGGGGTTGTCGGCGGGGCCGATCACCCCGGCGACCTCGGCGTCGGGGTTGAGCAGCGGGTTGTCCCAGGCGGTGAAGCGCACGATGACGCGGTCGCCCTCCTTCGCGCCCTTGGGGTCCGCGATGTTGAACGTGTGCTGGTAGTTGGGGATCATCGGCACGGCGGCGAGATACTGGCCCGTGCGGCGCAGCGTGCAGACGATGTCGGTCTGGCCGCGCTCGAGGACCTTCTCGATGCGGCCCATGCGGCGCCCGTCGCTGCGGCGCGGCGGGAGCTTCGAGACGGAGACGCGGTCGCCGGGCAGCGCCTGCCCGACGGACTCCTGCGGGATGATGATGTCCTCGCCGCCGTCGTCGGCGGCGACGAAGCCCGTGCCGCTGCGGGCCATGGAGAGCACGCCGATGATATGGGTTTCGAGCGGCGTCTCGCGCGGGAACGCGCCGACCGCGGGCTTGTGGAACCCGAATTGCTTTTTTCGCTTGATCATCTGTCTGTTGGCCTTGTCTTCTGATGGCGCGCCCCGATTGACGCGCGCGGTGTGTTTGTCATTTATCCGCGTCAATGCTATCACAATCGGGCGCAGGCTTCCAGCATCATCCGATCCGCGAGGACGTCACGTCGATCTCGCCGTCGTGGCGGCGGGCGCGGAAGCGCTGGAGCCCCGAGGGATGCGGAAGCGTCCCCGAGGCGGACTGAAGGGGGCCGAGGCACGGCGTGGCGGCCAAGGTCCGGCTCCCGAGTCCCGTGGGCCGAACGCCCAGGATCGTGGCATAGAAGTGGTACAGCGGATGGGCGCCCCAGGCATGGCAGTCGCTGCGGCATGGCTCGGGTTCCTCGGGCATCGTCTTCATTCCGGTGCGGAGCAAGGGGAACCAGAGCGACTCCATCCTCCCGAACAGGACGTCGGAATCGCCCGTGAGATGGGCCGTCTCGAAGAGATAGTGTGAAAAGTAGACAGTGGCCCGCGCAAGCTCGGTCGAGGTCCGAAGCGCGCGCGCCATCGATGCCGCCCGTTCCGGCGACAGCGTCTTGGCGAGCAGCGCCAGGCATTGCGCATGCTCCGAGAAGTGGAGCCGCGAGACGTCGTCGGCGTAGAGATTCCGCGAGGCGTCCCAGAACACGTCGTCGATGGCCCGCACGAGCCGGCTGGCTAGACGGCTCGCGCGTTGCGCCAGTTCGGGCTCGTCCAGCCAGGCCTCCAGTTCCTCAAGGAGCTTGAGCGTGTAGACGAGATGCCAGTTGAGGACGGCGCTGAAGTCGCCTGGGTTCCCGCCGGGAGGGACGCCCCAGTTGAAGCATTTCCCGTCGATGTCGTCGCGGTTCCCCTTTCCCCGCGCGTCGGCCGAGCCCCCTTCCGAGAGCGCGCCCGGCGCGTCTTCGTAGAGCGCCTCGGCCCAGTGGACGCGGAGGATCGAATCCCGTCCGCCGGACGTTTGGAGGAGCACGTGGGCGGATTGATACTCGCCGAAGTCGAGAATGACGCGCCGCGTGGTGCGGGGCGGGACGACGAGGTCGGCGGAGGCGTCCAGCAGGGACTGCCACCGATCGGCTTCCTCGGCGAGGCGTCCGGCGGGCTTCACCGGCGTCGTCAAACGGCTGGCGGAGCCGGGGCGGCAGCCCCGTCGCGTCGACTGCGACGTCTACCTCATGTCGGCGGAGATTGAAATCGAATGCGAACTGTAGATCAGTTCCGGGTCGCCGTTGTCGAACGCTCCCGCTTCGGAGGGGGTGCGCAGGAGCCGGCTTCCGCAAGGGCGAATTTGACGATGCGCGGGGGAAGGGGCTTGCCGGGCTCCTTGATCCGCTGGACGACGAGGGCCGCCGACTGGCGCCCGATGTCGTACTCGGGGGTGATGAGCGTCGTGAGCGCGATCCCGGTCGAGTCCTGCAACTGGTCGGCCATCGTGACGATGGAGATGTCTTCGGGGATTCGCAGGTCCGCCGAAACGGCGGCGGTGACGGCCGGCAGCGCGGTCGACGGCATCGCGATCAACGCGGTCGGACGGTCTTTACGCGAAAAGATCGCGCGGAAGCGTGCTGCGCGTTCGGACCTTTCGACACGATCCTCCTCTCGAATGACTTGCGGCGCGAGGCCGGCCTCCGTCATCCGTTCGCGGTAGCCGGCCTCGAAGTCGAGGAGCCCGTGGTGGGAGGCGGAGAGGCTTTGCGTGCCATAGGTGTAGTCGGCGAAGGCGATGCGGCGATGTCCGAGTTTCGCGAGGTGGTCGACGGCCTGCCGGGCCGCGCCCATTTCGTCCAGGTAGACGCAGTCGAAGTCCCGCTTCGAGCGCATCCACACGCACGGGAGGTTGCTGGACTCGATGCGTTCGGCCATGCTCGGGGGGATTTGCATGGCGAAGGCGACCAGCAGGCCGTCGGCGGTCCACTCGCGCAGCAGCTTCGGCACGAGGCCTTCGTCGGCCAGCGCCTGGCCGGGGAGGCGGGCCACGTTCAGGTGCATCCCGTGCGCGGCCAGTTCGTCGCAGATGCCTTCCAGCGCCTCCTGGCGGATGAGCGTGGCGTCCGGCTCGGCGCTCATCAGCAACGCGACGCAGTCGAATTTTCCGCTGCGCATGGCGCGGGCGGACGAATTGCGGCGGTAGCCCATCTTCTGGGCCGTTTCATGGACCTTCCGGCAGGTCTCCTCGCGATACCGCTGTTCGCGGCCTCCGAGAATGTGGATGACCGTCGAGAGGGACAAGCCGGATTCGCGCGCGACGTCCTTGACGGTGACGGTGGCCTTGCGTTTTTTTGTCTTCACGGCTTGACAAGCGCGAGACGCGCGTATTCGTTGCGGAGATGATAGCTGGTCTTGGAGAGGGCCGGCATGGCGGACAGCTCGAACTTCGGCAGGTGCACGGAGTAGTTGTAGCGCCCGACGAGGATGCGCCAGGCCGCGCCGGGGCCCCAGGCTTCGCCGCGCCGGGTCAGCTCGCTCACCGGCACGGCCATCTCGGCCGTCCAGCCCTGATCTCGGTCGCTCCAGTCGTTGAACGTCCCCTGCACTTGGGAGGCGACCTTGAGGTCGAGGTGGTTCTGGAAGCAGCTCGGCAGGATGCGCCCCGGACCGGGGAAGAAGAACGAGGTTTGGAGGTTGTGGGGCGTGACGTAGAGTTCCCAGTACCAGGAGTGCTGTTCGGGCCAGAGGAAGAGCTCGGCGAGGTCTCCCTTGGTGTAGTGGTGCTCGCCATCCTTCTCGCCTTCGGCCACGACGTCGGAGTCCGTGAATTCGATGGCCATGTAGAAGTACCGCTCGTTCCAGGCGAAGCGCGCGGTGCCGGCCTCCTGCAGGATGTCGCCGGCGGTCGCGCGGTCGGCGCACAGCGCCAGGGCGTAGACCGGCGCCGTCTTCCAGACCTGCTCGTCGAGCCGTCCGTCGATCACGAGGTCGTTCTGCACGTAGACCGCCTGGACTTCGGGCGGTCCGGCGAGATCCTTGGAACAGGGCTGCGGCTGGCTGCTCGCGCAACCGGAAATCATTCCCGCCGCGGCGGCGGCCGCGACAGGGGCGATCGACATTCTGGCTTTCATCTTTCTTGTCTCCAGTCTCGTGCCTTCCGGCATGGCTGCGTTACTTTCGCATAAGTCGCACCCTCCTCGCAAACCAGCAGTTCGCTGATTTCGTCGGGCGAGAGTTGGAGAGAGCCCGGTCGACGGCTCTTCAGCACGGGTGGCGTGGGCGCGGCAACGGAAGTCGCGGTTCCGGAACCCGAACCCAAATGGTGTTCAAGCGCCTGAATGATGAGCGATCTCTGGGGGCGATTCTCCTGAGCCGCTCTGATCTTGGCGCGTCTTCCAAGTGTGTCCGGTAGATCGACAGTCGTTCTCATGTGGGCATATTCGCACATTTATGCAGTCATCGTCAAGCGTGTTGGGGTAATCGGTCGCCGGTCGGTCGCCGGGGTTAAGCCGAATGCCCCGCGAACGTAGAGAACACGCTCGGCGACCGCCCGATTACCAGAGAGGAGTGAGTGGAGCATGGTGAGGAGTTGTTGCTGGGGGCACCCCAGACCCCGTTTACTCCAGTCCTACCGGGGCCTGGGGCAGAGCCCCAGCAGAAACTGCTCACTACACACGCTCTACGCACTATCGGTCAAGGCGACGGAACTGTTTCACATCCGATTTTGAGCGCTTTGATGTCATGCCCCGGCGACCGATTACCGTTTTCACCCGTGACGGTGGCTCGCGGGTGTGTGTCAAAAAAGTGACATGATTGTTGTGAGGGGAGTTGGAAGCTGTCTTCAAGCTTCGTCGAACCCAACAAGGTCTTAATCCTAATCGTAATCTTAATCGTAATCGATTCGGGCGCGCAGGCCCTGCGCGCCGCCGGGCAACCCGTCGTAGCCGGGTTGGTACT
>JAAZAI010000132.1 GCA_012514445.1 Lentisphaerota bacterium | reverse complement strand
GCGTGAGTGCGTGAGTGTCGCACACACCCACACACTCCCATACTCGCACACCTGTCTCCGACTACCGGCCTTCGAGCGGCTGGTAGTGGCGGCGCTCCGCGACGCTTTTGTAGGCCGGGCGGATGATCTTCCCGCCGTTGGCGAGTTCTTCGATGCGGTGGGCGCACCAGCCGACGACCCGTGACATGGCGAAGATCGGGGTGAAGAGCTCGGGCGGGATGTCCAGCAGGCGGTAGAGCAGGCCGGAGTAGAAGTCGATGTTGGCGCTGACGCCCTTGTACATCTTGCGGTTGCGTCCGATCAGGCCGGGGGCGATGGCCTCGACCTTTTCGTAGAGGAGGATTTCCGCGTCCATGCCCTTTTCCACGGCCAGCGCGCGGACGTATTTGCGCAGGAGCTCGGTGCGCGGGTCGGAGACGGAGTAGACGGCATGGCCGATGCCGTAGATGAGCCCGGAGCGGTCGAATCCCTCCTTGGCCAGGAGCTGTTGCAGGTAGCGCTCGATCTGGGCGTCGTCGGTCCAGTCCTCGACATTCCGCTTGAGATCGTCGAACATCTGCACGACCTTGATGTTGGCGCCGCCGTGGCGGGGGCCCTTGAGAGAGCCGAGGGCGGCGGTGATGGCGGAATACGTGTCGGTGCCGCTGGAGGTGACGACGTGGGTGGTGAACGAGGAGTTATTGCCGCCGCCATGCTCCGCGTGCAGGACGAGGGCGAGATCCAGAAGGCGTTCCTCGAGCGCGGTGAAGGCGCCGTCCTCGCGCAGCATGTGGAGGAAATTGCCGGCGGCGGAGAGCTCGGCGCGCGGCGGGCGGATGACGAGGTTGCTGTTGCCGAAGCGGTAGACGTGGGCGCGATAGCAGTAGGCGGCGATCAGCGGGAAGACGGCGATGAGGGAAAGGCTTTGCCGGAGCACGTTCGGGAGGCTGGTGTCGTCCGGATTCTCGTCGAGCACGTAGAGCGAAAGCACCGTCTGCGCCATGGCGTTCATGATGTCACGGCTGGCGAGGGTGAGGATGGAGTCGTGGATGAAGTCGTGGGAGAGGGCGCGTTCGGCGGCGAGGCGCCGGCTGAACCAGTCGAGTTCCGGGGCGTCGGGGAGTTCGCCGAAGAGCAGCAGATAGGCGGTCTCCTCGAATCCGGTGCGGCCTTGGGCGTAGAAGCCATCGACGATTTCCTCGATGTCGATGCCGCGGTAGATGAGCTTGCCGGGTCCGGGGACGTTGCTGCCTTCGACGACGGTCTGGCCCTGGACCTCGCCGATCTGGGTGAGGCCGGCGAGCACGCCGGCGCCGGAGATGTCCCGCAGCCCGCGCTTGACGTTGTGCTGGGCGTAGAGGGAGGAATCGACGAGGCTGGAGTTCGTCGCCATGGCGCAGAGTCGATCGAAGTGTTCGACGGCGATGTCGGTCGTGTCGGGGCCGGGGGGAGGGGATTCGGCGTAGGCCGGAGTGAACGGGGGCATGATGGATTGTCCTTTACTTTCGTGGCCGCGCGTTCCTCTTTGTCGCGCGACCGTGGATTCGTGATTTTGGCAATCCATATTACCGTGTCGAAGCCCTCCGGTCAACCCTGAGTTTTGGCTCAGCCACTCGAGGGGGTGCGCGTCAACATAGTTGTCGCGCAGAGGAGTCAGGAGCCAGGAGTCAGAATCCAGAAGTTGAATCTCAAGGCTTTGCAGAATGTTCTTCAGCCACGATCATCCGACTCGCCTAATAACACCAAAACTTTCCGCAATGGCGATATGCAAGTCGTTGAGAATCAATTCTGACTCCTGACTTCTGGATTCTGAATTCCGGGGGCGAGGCAACGAAGTTGACTCGCACCCCACTCGAGGGGTGGCGTATGTGGGTGCGGGTATGGTGCGCCAAGATCACGCACTCACGCACTCACGCACTCTTTCCTCCTGCGGGACATGGCCACGGTGGCGGCTAGGCCGCCGAGAAAGAGGACGACGCTGATGAGCTGGCCGATGGAGAGAGGTCCGACGTGAAGGCGCGGGTCGGCCCGGGTGAATTCGACCGTGAAGCGGGCGGCGCCGTAGAGCATGACATAGGCGGCGGCGAGGGACCCCGGGCGCCGGCGGCGACGGAAGAGCAGCAGCATGATGCCGAAGACGAGGAAGTTGAGGGCGGTTTCGAAGAGCTGGGAGGGGAGCACGGGCAGGGAGCGGACGGCCGTGGGGGCGATCATCCCCTCGCCGAGCTGCTCGGACCACGGGATCGAACCTTTGGGAAAGGAGACGGCGACGCAGGAGCCGGAGACGCGGCCGTAGCAGCAGCCGTTGAGAAAGCAGCCGATCCGGCCGATGGCATGTCCGACGGGCACGGCGGTCGCCATGAGGTCGAGCACGTCCAGCACGCGGGCCTTGCGGACGCGGCAGAAGGCGGCGAGGGCGATCGAGCCGAGGATGAAGCCGCCGTAGAAGACGAGCCCGCCCTCCTGCACCTTGACGATGCTGCCCGGATGCTGGGAATAATAGGCCCAGTGCTCCACCACGTAGAAGAGCCGGGCTCCGATCAACCCGCTGATGATCAGCACGGTCAGCATGCTGGAGGCGAAGTCGGCGCCAAGTCCCATCGACTTGCCGAGGCGGACCAGGACGAAGTAGCAGGCGAGGATGGCGATGGCCAGGCAGGCCCCGAATGAATGGATGACAATATGGTCTAGACTAAAGAGGACAGAGTGCATATAATAGTGTTCCGATTCAGCGTTTCATCTCCGGCGCGGTGTGTTTCTGGAAAAACCGTGTGGGGATAGTGTTATATTTTCATGCGTTTGTCAATGCGCGAGAACCGATGAGAGCCAGCACATGAGCGAGAACAACGGGTTGAACGGGGGAGGCGGCGTCGATCATCATGGCGTTGATCTGGTTCCGGGGACGGAACCGGTGCCGACCATGCATTGTTCCGGATGCCGCATTTTGATCGACACCTCCGCTGTCAAGCCCTTCAGCCGGGTGAAGTGTCCGGCCTGCGGAGCGGAAAACGACGTTCCGGCGAAGTTCGCCCACTTCCTGCTGCTCAAGCGCCTCGGCGCCGGGGGCATGGGCACCGTGTTTCTGGCGGAGGACGTGTCGCTTGGGCGCAAGGTCGCCATCAAGATGATGCAGAAGTCGCTGGGCGAAGACCCGGCGGCGCTGGAGACTTTCCGCAACGAGGCGCAGAGCGCGGCGAAGCTGAACCATCCGCACGTGGCCCAGATCTATTCCTTCGGCCAGCATCGCGGCTGCCCCTATCTGGAGATGGAGCTGGTGCCCGGCAACAAGCTCGACGGCATGATCACGGCCGGCATCAAGCTCGATCCGGCCTTCGTGATGCGGGTGGGGCTCGAAATCGCCGAAGGGCTCAAGGCCGCCGAAGGGGTCGGCCTCTTCCATGGCGACATCAAGCCGGACAACATCCTCTTCGACGCGAACATGCGCGCGAAGCTGGTGGACTTCGGGATCGCGAGCCTGGCCTCGCAGGGCAAGAGCAACGAACTGTGGGGCACGCCCTACTACATCGCCCCCGAGAAGGTCCAGAAGAAGAAGAACAGCGCGCGCAGCGACATCTACAGCCTGGGCGCGACGCTCTACCATGCCGTCGCCGGCGAGCCGCCCTACGAGGGGAACGACGCGGTCGCGGTGATCAAGGCGCGCTTCGCGGGCCCGCCCAAGCCGCTGGAGGAGATCCGCCCGGAGATCGAGCCCGAGGTCTCGCGCATCATCGGGCGCATGATGTACAACGATCTGTTCATGCGCTACCCCAACTACGGTTCGCTGATCAACGACATCAAGAACTATCTCGCCCCGATCCCGGCCGTCCGCAAGCAGGGGCCGGCCCTGGGGCCTGGGATCACCCGCAAGACGATTTCCAGCACCGCCCAGCAGACCGGAGATGCGTCCGGCTCCGGCGGCGACGCCTCCGGGAAGCCGGGCAAGAAGTTCGTGATCCAGAAGGGGACGCTCGAGGCGAAGCAGGCGGCAATGGCGGCGATGCCTTCCTCCCAGGCGATCATTCGGCCCGACCCAGCCGCAACCGTGCAGCAGACCTCCGCCAAATCCTCCGTCAACGGCGCCAAGATCGCGCTATACATTATTGCCACGGTCGTCCTGCTGAGCATTGTCGGCGGGGGAATCTGGCTCGGCAGCATGGTGATGAAGCGCGGCAACGCCAGCAAGATGGCGAAGGCGAACGCGGAGCAGGCGGCCGCGCTCGAGCAGAAGTATTTCGCGCTCGATTCCGAACTGACGGCCTGCGGCGACAAGATGAGGCTGCGCGACCAGGAAATGACGAACGAGATCGCGGCGGTCGCCGACCTCTTCCAGCGGGCCACGGGCGATACGCTCGTCGCGCCCGATCTTGAGCCGCCGCCGCCGGCGATCGAAGACCCAGTTCTCGCGGCGGTCGCCGCAGCCGACGCCGTGCCTGTCGCCACCAAGGCCGCAACGAACGCCCCGGCGTCCCCTCCGGTCAAGGAGCGGGACCCTGCGGACATCGAGCTGGAGATTCTCGCCCGCCTCGAGCTTAAAAAACTCGGGGAAGATCAGCCGGGGCGCGAAATGCTCGATTTGATGATGAAGAAATTGAAGAAGGATGCGGAGGCCAAGGCGCCGTCTCCCGACGCCGCCGCACCGGAGCCCGCGCCGGAGCCCGAACCTGCGGCGGAGGAGGTCGTGGCCGAGGCTCCGGCCCCGGAACCCGAGCCCGAACCGGTACCTCAGGCCGAGGTCTCCCAAACGCCCGCGGACAAGCTTCGCAAACTCGCCGACACTGGGATTTTCGAGCCCGCGAAGGCCATCCGCGCCGCGATGCGCCGCTGCGAGGACATCCTCGCCCTCGAGCCGGAGGCGTTCGCCGACATGAAGCCGGGCATGACGCCCTCGCAGGTCGAAGCCGCGCTGAACGTCCGCGTGCAGGCCCACGAGAACCGTCTCAAGCTCATCGAGGAGATCAACGCGCTGGTGGCCCAGGCCGATGCATCGCTCAAGACGATGCGGCAGGGACGTCTGGCGATCGAACGCGAAGCGGCGAAGCTCCTCGAAGAACGCGAGCGCCTGGCCCGCGAGAACGCCGCGGCCGAGGCGAAGGCCCGGCTTGAATCGAAGCAGCGTCAGCGCGAAGCCCGTGAACGGGCGGTGGCGCAGGAGCAGGTTGAACGCGTCCGGGCCGTCTTCATCGGCAAGAAGGACATGATCGATAAGTTCGAGTACGACAAGGTCGCCGCCGACATGATGCGCATGCAGAAGGAGCTGACGGCTCCCGAGGCCCAGGAGGAGCTCAAGTGGACGCTCGAGCGTCTCAAGAGGCTCTCCTCGCTGCACGCCTATCTGATCGAGGACCTTCGCAAGAACGGCTTCATCCGCCGCGCCTATCGCAACTTCGACATCCGCGGCGTCACGCCGGACGGCCTGGAGCTGATCGTTCCGATGCGCAAGGGGGTCACCGTCGAATCGCTCACGCGGCTGGACTGGATCAACTTGTTCACCTTCCTGCTCGAGACGCGTCCGCACGACCGCCCGATCGGAACGGTGGAGCACGGCGACCAGCTTTTCAACGCCGCGATCTTCTGCTACATTCACAGCGACAACCATCCCACCGCGCTCGCCAAGGCGAAGTTCCTCGCGAAGATGGCGATGGAGAAGAAGACTTCGCTCAAGCACGACGCCGAACGGCTGATCCCGGTTCTCGCGGAGCCCGAGGCGCCTGCGGAGACAACAGAAACGGCCGAGGCGCCGGTTTTCTAGGGCCGCGACAGGCCGTTTCACCATTCAACAGCGTTTTTCGAAAAGGTCCCGCCGCAAGCGGCGAAACCGGGAACTGCAGGGGCTTTATGGCCGATAAAATTGGGCGTGGATTCGACAACGCGCTGTACATCGAGCAGCAGAGCGCGGAGATCATCCGCAGGACGGAGCGCTTCGGCAAGCTCTACATCGAAGTGGGCGGCAAGCTCTTCAAGGATCTGCACGCGGCGCGTGTGCTGCCCGGATTCGATACCGACGTCAAGATCCGCATGCTCCAGAAGCTCAAGGACCGCATCGAATTCATCGTCTGCATCTATGCCGGGGACGTCGAGCACCGGAAGCATCGCGCCGACACGGGCACGACCTACGACAACGAGGTGCTCTGTCTCATCGACGAGGTCCGCAAATGGGGGTTTCTGGTCCGCGCGGTCGTGATGACGCGCTTCGATCCCTCGATGAAGGTCGCCGCCGGCTTCGCCAACAAGCTGCGCCACCTCGGCATCGAAGTCAAGACCCATGGCGTGATCAAGGATTTTCTCTCCGACATCGACCACACGCTCAGCCCCCAAGGGTGCGGGAGAAACGAGTTCGTGGAGACCGAACGGCCCATCGTCGTCGTCATCGGCCCCGGCCCCAGCAGCGGCAAGCTCTCCACGTGCTTCAACCAGCTCTACCACGAGCACCAGCTCGGCCATCGCGCGGGCTACGCGAAGTATGAGACCTTTCCGGTCTGGAACCTGCCGCTGAAGCATCCCGTCAACATCGCCTACGAGGCGGCCACGGCGGATCTGGGCGACGTCAACCTGGTCGACACGTACCATCTCGAAGCCTACGGCGTCGAGGCGATCAACTACAACCGCGACCTCGAGGCCTTTCCCGTGCTCCGCTCCCTCCTGGCGCGCGTCATGGGCGAGGACGCCTACCGGTCGCCCACCGACATGGGTGTGAACCGCGTCGGCTTCGCCATCACCGACGACGCGGCGGTGCGCAAGGCGGCCGGGCAGGAGATCATCCGCCGCCACTTCCAGGCCGCCTGCGACGCCATGG
>JAAZAI010000131.1 GCA_012514445.1 Lentisphaerota bacterium | reverse complement strand
TTTCAAATTTCAAGTTTCAAGTTTCCAAACATAATTCTTGCGCCTTGCGTGGCAAGGTGCTAGATTTGCGTCAACGGAAACGTTTTTTCAACCTCATCCACAGGAACACCCATGAGCTACACCCAGGACATCATCGCGGCGGTCGCCGCCCGAAGCGCGCACGAACCGGAGTTCATCCAGGCGGTCACCGAGGTCCTTGACACCCTCGAGCCCGTTCTCAAGGCCCGCCCGCAGTACCAGGCCCACAGCATCCTCGAGCGCATTGTCGAGCCCGAGCGCGTGATCCTCTTCCGCGTGCCATGGGTCGACGACAAGGGTAAAATCCAAGTCAACCGAGGCTACCGCGTCCAGTTCAACAGCGCAATAGGGCCGTACAAGGGCGGCCTGCGCTTCCACCCCTCCGTGAACCTGAGCATCCTGAAGTTCCTCGGCTTCGAGCAGACCTTCAAGAACAGCCTCACCACGCTGCCCATGGGCGGCGGCAAAGGAGGTTCCGACTTCGACGCGAAAGGCAAGTCCGAGCGCGAGGTCATGGCCTTCTGCCAGAGCTTCATGACGGAGCTCTGCAAGCACATCGGGCAGTTCACGGACGTCCCGGCCGGCGACATCGGCGTGGGAGGCCGCGAGATCGGGTTCATGTTCGGCCAGTACAAGCGCATCCGCAACGAATTCACCGGCGTGCTCACCGGCAAGGGCATCCAGTGGGGCGGCTCCCTCATCCGCCCCGAGGCGACCGGTTTCGGCGCCGTCTACTTCCTCTCCCAGATGCTCGAGATGCAGAAGATGGCCCTCGAGGGGATGAAAGTGTCCATTTCGGGATTCGGCAACGTCGCCTGGGGAACCGCCATCAAGGCCTCGCAACTGGGCGCCAAGGTCGTCACCCTGTCCGGCCCCGACGGGTACATCCACGATCCCGACGGGCTCACCGACGAGAAGATAGCCTACATGCTCGACCTGCGTACGACGAACAACGACGTGGTCGCCCCGTATGCGCAGAAATTCCCCGGCTCCAAGTTCATCCCGAACCGGAAGCCCTGGGAGGTTCCCGTTGACATCGCGATGCCCTGCGCCTGCCAGAACGAGCTGAACGGGGAGGACGCCAGGCAACTCGTCGCCAACGGCGTCAAGGCCGTGGCCGAAGTCTCCAACATGGGATGCCGGCCGGAAGCCATCAGCGCATTCCTCTCCGCCAAGATCCCCTTCGGACCCGGCAAGGCGGTCAACGCAGGCGGCGTCGCGACCTCGGGACTCGAGATGTCTCAGAACTCCCTGCGCCTCTCCTGGAGCAGCGCGGAGGTCGACATGCGCCTCAAGGGCATCATGAAGTCGATCCACGACAACGCCTACCAGGCCGCGAAGGAATTCGGCAGCGAAGGCAACTACGTGGTCGGCGCGAACATCGCCGGCTTCGTCAAGGTCGCCGACGCGATGCTCGCCCACGGCGTGATCTAACCCCGAAAGCGCAGTCGCGATGAACTCAAGAGGAGCGCGGGCGACGAGCCCGCGCTCCTTTTTTCTCGCATCGCTTGACACGTGGCGGGCGCCGGGTGGATAATGCAGGACGATTCGGGATGCTCCATCCCGCCGACCGCCACGGGCGGCGGCAGCAAGGCAACTAACCATGGGACTCGACGTCCGCCAGAAACTCGCGCTCCTTTCGGACGACTCCAAATACGACCTCTCGTGCTCCTGCGGCACCGACGAGCGGTCGCGGCGGAGGCGCGGCCTCGACGGCACCTGGCTCTACCCCGTCCAGCTCGCCTCCGGCGGCACGGGCATCATGCTCAAGACGCTCATCTCGAACGTCTGCTCCAGCGACTGCTCCTACTGTCCGCTCCGCCAGGACGGCGCCGCCAACCGCTGCTCGCTGACGCCGGACGAGGTTGCCAATATCTTCATGGACTATCTGAGCCGCCAATGGCTGCTGGGCATCTTCCTCTCCTCCGGCATCGTCGGCACCCCGGACCACACGATGGAGCTGCTCACCGCCGCAGCCGAGATCCTGCGCCGCAAATACAAGTACCACGGCTACATCCACCTCAAGGTGATCCCCGGAGCCTCCCCGGAGGCGATCCGCCGCGCCATGCAGCTTTCCAACGCCGTCTCCCTCAACATCGAGGTGCCCGGCGCCGCCTACTTCGCGAAGCTCTCCAACTTCAAGCGCTTCGACGCCGACATCGTCGCCCCGCTCAAGACCATGGCCGAAAACACCGCCAAGGGCGCCGAATTCGCCCGCGTCAAGTGCACCACGCAGTTCATCGTCGGAGCCGCCGCCGAGCCCGATCGCGACATCGTGCGCTACACCGGCGCGATCTACG
>JAAZAI010000130.1 GCA_012514445.1 Lentisphaerota bacterium | reverse complement strand
GCAGGCCCTGCGCGCTGCCGGGCAACCCGTCGTAGCCGGGTTGGTACTTTGCTGTGGCGCGCCGTGAGTGCCCGCCATGGCTGGAGGGGCGCAATCCCTTGCCACCGCATTCGGCCGCGCTGCGCGCCCGCCACGCAACGCAGGTAAAGTTTGTAGTGGCGCCGTGAGGCGCTGGCGCGGAGGCCAAGGGCCTGGCAGCCCGACTCGACCACGGAATTGCTCTCGCCCTACAACAGCGGCTTGCCGGGACGGCTGCGCCCCACCTCGTTCCGGGCGATCCAGGCTCGAACCCTGCCACGCAGTGTTGTAATAGAGAATGTTCACCTTGGGGGTGCTCGCATGAGACCCTTTTCCGGTTCCCACTGTCACTTTTCCGACACACACCGCGGCGCGGCTGCCCGCTCGGGAAATACCGTTTGACGACAGGATACGTTATGGTAACCTGTTCTCTGCCGCGCTGGTAAGCCAGAGGTCGGGCGACACCATCAAAATCTGACATGAAGCTCCACTTTGTCAATATCGTTCCGCTGTTCACGGATCCCGTCGACGAGGTCGTCGCGGATCTCCACGAACTCTCGACGAAAGGCGACTTCGACGAGACCGCGTTCTGCTTCACGCTCGTCCCCGAGGGCGTTCCGACCTATGACAAGGCCGGCATCCTCGGCAAGAAGTTCGTGCCGTACCGCGACGCCATGCACGCCAAGGGACTCAAGGCCGGCATGCTCGTCCAGGCGACGATGGGGCACGGCTGGATGCCGGACACGCCCGCGGCGTTCCAGCGTTTCCGCCGGGGATCCGACCTCGGATACCAGTACACGTTCTGCCCCCTGGACGGAGACTTTCAGAACTATGTCTTCGACGCGATTCGCCATCTCGTTTCGCTCAGGCCCGACTTCCTGATGGTCGACGACGATTTCCGGATGTTCACAGGTCGCGGCGGCTGCGTCTGTCCGTTCCACATGGCCGAGTTCAACCGCCGGTTCAACACGGACTACACCGCCGAGGCGTTGAAAGAGGCTCTCGGGAACGACGAGTCGCTCAGACGGCAGTTCGACGACTTCCAGCGCGACACCCTCAACGCGCTCGCCAAGGTCATTCGTCGCGCCATTGACGACGTCGATCCCGAGATGCCCTGCACCTTCTGCGCATGTGCCCACGATTTGCATCACGCGGAGACAATCGCCGAGACGCTGGCGAACAAGCCCCAGGACCGCGTCGTCCGCGTCAACAACGGCCGCTATCTTCGCAACAACCCGCAAGAGTTCGCCGGCTGGCTCGTAGGCACGTGTCGGCAGAAGCTCTGTCTCCCCGTATCATACGCCGCGATCACCGAAGCCGACACCTGCCCTCAGAACCGGTACTCCACCGACGCGTCCGTCATGCATGCGAACATCGCCCTCGCGCTCCTGCAAGGGTACGCTGGCGCCAAGCTCTGGATCACGCGCCTCTCCGACTTCCAGCCCGCCTCGGGCATCGCCTATCGGAAAATCCTCGGCGAGCACGGCCAATTCTATCAGGCCGTTCGCGATTTGCAGCCCGCGTGGAAGGGGTTCAACTCGCCTGCGCCCCGCGATCCGGCCAGATCGCTCGCGCTCGGCGGCGACAACTGGGCCGCGGCCATTTTCTGCAGCCTCGGCCTTCCATTCCGCGTCGACCTGATCGACAACGGCCCGACGATGCTCTCGAGCAACGACGACGCCCAGTTCACGGACGACGAGATCGCCGCGCTTCTGAAAGGCGCGCTCATCCTCGACGGTATCGCCGCCGAGCGTCTCGCCAAACGCGGTTTTGCCCAGCATCTCGGCTTCGAAGCCATGGAAGTCCCCGCGAAGAAGGTCACGGAGGAGCATGACACGGCCCCGAACGGCGAGACGCTCGTCATGACGGCGTCTCCACGAGCCCGCACGTTCGTCAACGTCGATCCCGCGGCCGAGCAACTCTCGCAGTTTTTCCACAAACCGTGGGTTCTCGCGGAAGCGCGGGTGCCGCTCGGCCCCGGCGTCGTTCGGTTCAAGAACGAGCTTGGCGGCACCGTCGTCACATTCGGCGCGTTCATCGGCGATTATTCGCTCGAGAGTTTCTTCCTGCTGAACGAGACCCGCAAGAAGCAGCTCTGCCGGATCCTCTCCGACTTCGGCGCGCTGCCCGCCTATTCTGTCGGCGACGCGCGCGTCATCTTCCAAGTCGGCGCATCGACGGCTGGCGACGTCTGCTATCTCTGCAACATCTCGAACGACATCGTCGAGAACCCGCAGCTCGACGGGCCCGCCCTGCAGGGCCGCACGATCGAGCAGCTGCGCCCGGACGGCACTTGGAAGGTCGTTGCCACGGGTGCGGATGGCGGAGGACCCGTTGCCCTCGATCTCGATCTTCTGCCGCTCCACCCTGTCGTTTTGAGGTATTAGGAAGAGGAGGTCAACGTGACGGTAGCTCGCCAATCGGGGCGCAGGTGCGGCCGGGCGAGAAGGTCGTCGGCAGGGCGATGGAGGGCAGAGGCCTGCCAGGCTGGCTGATTTTCTCCAGAAGCATCGTGACGGCCGCTCCGCCCATCTTGCGCTCGGGGAGCGCCACCGTGCCGAACGCCACGCCGGTCTCGTTGAAGGCGGCGGCGTCGTGGAAGGTCGCGATGGAGAGGTCGTCGGGCACCTGAAGCCCGAGCGAGAGCGCCGCGTGGAGGCAGGTGAGCGCCGGATTCCCGGAGGCGGCGAGCAGGGCCGTCGGACGGTCACGGCGCGTCAGAAACGCCTCGGCCAGGGCTTGGCGGCCTTCATGGGGGACTTCCTGCCGATCCAGATGCATCAGCGTCGCGTTCGCGCCGGCGCGTTCCACCGCCTGTCGGCAGCCGGCCCAGGCGTCGCCGACGCTGAAGTGACAGTCCTGCGGACGGGTGACGTCGTTGACGAAATCCACGTAGGCGACGCGGCGGTGGCCGAGGCCGAGCAGGTGCTCCATCGCGGACCGCGCGCCCGCGAGCATGTCCGGATAGACGCAGTCGGTCGCCTCCTTGATGTTGATCCAGACGGAGGGGAGGCGGTGGTCGCGGATGTGCCGGACCAGCCGATCCGGAATCTGCACGCAGTAGTTGATGAGCAGTCCGTCGACCATCCGCTCCTCGAGCACCCGGGGCGCGAAATCGGGGTCGGTCAACTGCTCGTCGCTCAGACGCATGACGCGCAGGCCGATGCCGCGCGCCTCCAGCGCGTCGGCGATGCCGGCGAGCAGCGCCTGCGGAACGTAGTTGTGGGACGTCGACAGGAGCAGGCCCACCATGTTGAAGCTCCGGGAGCGCAGGGCCCGGGCGCCGGCGTGCGGCCTGTAGCCGGATCGGCGGGACGCCTCGAGCACCCTGCGCCGCGTCGGCTCCGTCACGAGCGGGCTGCCCGCCAGCGCCCGCGACGCGGTGATGGGCGAGACGCCGGCGAGCGCGGCGACATCTTTGACGGTGGCGGACATGACTTCTATTACCCCGGGCGGCCAGCTAGCGGATCACAAGCTGCGTCGCCCAGGGAAGCCGCTCTTCGTCGGAGGCCGAGGCGAACGTCTCCGGTGCGCTTTGGTTGGCGTGCTCCGTGGCGATCCAGCCGGCGCTGCGGGCGGCGCGCGCGGGCTGCGCGACACCGTCGAAATCTTCCTGGACGTCCTGGGCATCGGCGATCCGTTCTACCAGTTCATCTTCGACGCCCAGGGCGCGAAGCTCAACTTCCGCAATCTCCGCGGCCTCCACGAATGGGAGTGGGAGGCGGACTGGCGCGTGGCGACGCGGATGGGCGAGGGCGAATGGACGGCGGAAGTGGCCATCCCCTTCTCCTCCCTTCCCGACACGGCGACCCTGGCCGGGCTCGGCGCGCTGCGCATGAACGTCTGCCGCAACTACGCGCCGGG
>JAAZAI010000129.1 GCA_012514445.1 Lentisphaerota bacterium | reverse complement strand
CCCCTGCGCCTCTGCGGGAGCCATCCCATGATCTAGACGGCAATTTGCTGACCAACGGCGTTTGGTCTTATGAGTATGATGCGGAGAACCGCCTAGCCGCCGCCTATTCCAATTCCCTCTGCGTCGTTTCCAACGCCTATGAACACATGGGCAGGCGTGTGTTGAAAGTCTCTCACGGAGGCACGGAGACACGGAGGTTCGTCTACGACGGTTGGAATCTTGTTCAAGAGACAATCCAAAATCAGCAATCCACAATCACAAATCACTACGTCTGGGGCAAAGACATCTCCGGCACCATGCAAGGCGCCGGCGGCGTCGGCGGCTTGCTGGCGGTCTCCATCAACGGGCAGTACTTCTTTCCCTTCCAAGACGCCAACGGCAACATCACGGCCTACGTCGACGAGCCTGGCACCGTTGTGGCAGAGTACACCTATGACACCTTCGGCGCGACCTACCCGATCCGGTACGGATATGATGCCATTGGACGCATGAACGCGTTGAGCACCACACGCACTGGGACGGCCTGGGACTCGACGCATTGGCGTTACGACTTCGCCACGGGTCTTGTCATGAACAAGGTCCATGCCGACAACTCCGTGGTGTCATACGCCTACACGCCCGACGGCAAACCGCTTCGTACCACCTGGGCTCGCGGCTCATGGAAGGAACAAGCCTACAACGCCAATGGACTCCTGTACGCCACAACTTACAGCGACGCCACGCCCGCAGTCTCGCTCGTCTACGACGTCTTTCAGCGGCTCGCCGCCGTCTCGAACGAGGTAGCCGCCTACGTCTACGCGAACAGTCCCCTCGGCACTGCAACCAACGAGACCGCGACGGTTGGCGGCGAGGTCTGCACGTTGACGCGTCGGCTGGATGACCGCCACCGCCTCGCATCGCTGAGTGTCGGCGACGCCCAAGCCCATTTCGGTTATGATGTCGAAAACCGCCTGGCCACAGTCTCGAACGCCGTCTTCACGGTCGCCTACGCCTACACCATCGACGGCTGGGATGCTGGCTATAGCATCGCGCTGACCAATGGCACGACCTTGTCGCGCATCGTCGCCCGCGATGCGTGTCGTCGCCAACTTGTGACCGCTATCACCTCTCTGCTGCTCTCCCGCGCTTGCCGCATGGTTTTCCGTGTGGTAAGATTATGCCTGTTTAGACCTCAAGAAGTCGGGCGCGGAACCGATAGAAGCGCGCGGCAGGACGATCGGGAAAGGACGAGCATCCGAAATGGCGACATCGACGTTGACGAAGGCCCGGCAGAACAAGGCCGACGAGTTCTACACGCAACTGCCCGACATCGAGGCGGAGATGCGCCACTACCGCGGCCAGTTCAAGCCTGAAACTTCTCGCGGTAGGCCCAGAGGCCGAGGGCGGGGTTGCTGATGTAGAAGACCTCCTCGCCGTCGGGCATCGTGTTGAAGCCGTCCCGCAAGGTTTCGGGGTTGTAACGCGCCGCCATCTCCGCGTACGGGACGGCGTTGAAGCCGACCGAGCGGACTTCGTCGAGGCTCACGCCCTCGCCGGGGCAGTAGGTGATGGAGAATCGACCTTCCGACGAGCCGTGGATGAGATGCGCCGCCGCGCCGAGGTTGGCGCGCAGATCCTCGTTCTCCTCCACCGCCTTGAGCGTCGCGGGCGTGCCGCGGTAGCCGTATTTGCGGATCAGCTTGTCGATCTGCGGATCCTCGCCGAACTCGTTCAGCGCCGGGGCCAGCACGACCAGCTCGCCGCCGTCGGCGATCGCCATGCGCGTGCGGTAGACGGACTTGTTGCCGAGCCACGTGCTCTGGAACTCGTGCGGATCGAGATAGACCACCACCTTCTTCGGCTCGCGGTCGAGGACGATCACGTTCACCTGGCGCGCCAGCTTGCACGCCGCCTCGTAGGCCGAGGCGTCCTCGCTGGCGTAATAGCCGCGAAGCTGCATCGCGCGCGTCGCGTAGTCCTGCTCGACGACCGTCAGGATGTAGAGGATCGGCAGATCGCCGAGGAAGCGCGAGACGGCCGTGTTGAAGAGCCGCCGCACCGGCGTGTCGGCCCGGCCGAGGATCGTCTCCATGTTGCAGACCGCGCCGAGGAAGTGCGACTTGTTGATGATGTCGCAGCCGCCGGCGCCGACCACGATGTTCTTCGTGTAGTTGGCCATGCCGACGACCTCGTGCGGAACGACCTGCCCCACGGAGAGGATCAGGTCGTAGCCGTCGTAGAGGCGCTTGCTGACTTCGACGCCGACGTCGTAGGAGACCTTGCCGCCGGAGAGTTCGGCGAGGAACGAGCCGGGCAGCACGCCCTTGCGGACGATGCCGCCCCGCCAGTCGTGGACTTTGAACGCGTCGAGCGGAATCGCGTCCCCGAACATCATCCGGAGCTGCTTCTCCGTCATCGCGTTGTGCGTGCCGAGCGTGGGCATGACGTCCACCTGTGTGCCGGCCTTCACGAGGATCTCGTAGGCCATCGCCGTGATGGGCCCGGCCTGCGAGTTGAGACGCGTGTGGTCGGGCGGGAGGATGAGCACGCGGCGCAGGGACGGCAGCCGCGGGGCGAGCGTTTCCTCGACGAGGGCGCGGAGCTGCTCCCGGGAGATGGACAACGTGGGGCCGGAGTGGTCGATCATGGCGTCAGACGATGTAGGTCGAGGCGGAGGTGTCGCCGCCGCGGCCGGTCCAGTTCGTGTGGAAGAACTCGCCGCGGGGCTTGTCGACGCGCTCGTACGTGTGGGCGCCGAAGTAGTCGCGCTGGGCCTGCAGCAGGTTCGCCGGCAGCCGTCCGCAGCGATACCCGTCGTAGTAGCTGAGCGCGGCGGAGATCGCCGGCGTCGGGAGCCCGAGCTTGACGGCCATGCGCACGACGCGGCGCCAGCCGGCCTGGGCGCGCTTGACCTTGCCCGAGAAGAACGGATCGAGCAGCAGGTTCGTCAGCTCGGGGTTCTTGTCGAAGGCGCGCTTGATCTTGCCGAGGAAGGCGGAGCGGATGATGCAGCCGCCGCGCCACATGAGCGCGATGCCGCCGTAGTTGAGGTTCCACCCGTACGTTTTCGCGGCCGCGCGCATGAGCTGGTAGCCCTGGGCGTAGCTGACGAGCTTCGAGGCGTAGAGCGCCTGCTTGAGGTCGTTCACGAAGCGCTTCTTGTCGCCCGTGAAGACGGCGCCCTTGGGGCCTTCGAGCACGGCGGAGGCGGCGACGCGCTCCTCCTTGATCGCGGAGAGGCAGCGCGCGAACACGGCCTCGCCGATGAGCGTCAGCGGCATGCCTTCGTCGAGCGCGGCGACGGCCGTCCACTTGCCCGTGCCCTTCTGCCCGGCGGTGTCGAGGATCTTGTCCACGACGGCCTCTCCGGCCTCGGTCTTGTAGCCGAGGATGTCGCGGGTGATCTCGATGAGATAGCTGTCGAGATCGCCCTCGTTCCACTCGGCGAAGATCGCGTGCATCTCCTCGTTCGTGAGGCTGAGGCCGTCCTTCATGATCTGGTAGATTTCGCAGATGAGCTGCATGTCGCCGTATTCGATGCCGTTGTGG
>JAAZAI010000128.1 GCA_012514445.1 Lentisphaerota bacterium | reverse complement strand
CCGGTGCCGTAGCCGCAGGGATCGGGAAAGCCGCGCTGGACTTCCTCCGCTGTAGGCAGATGCGCCAGCTCCCGGCCGGGGACGTAGCTCCCGAGATAGTCGTAGAACAAACCCGTCTTCGGGAGGAAGAATTTCGTCCACGCCGCCTCCCACGCCTGTTCGGCCTTGTCAGGCAGGATTCGCGCGGGAGGTCCGGATCGCCAATCGTCAAGATTCATCGTCGTCGTTCCTTTCAGCGTGGTTGACCGCTGATCCCCGGGGCTCGGCGGGAGGGATCGCCGTAGGAGTCTTCAAAATCGTTCCAGACCAGCGCGGCCCGGACCGTGAGCTGGGAGATCGCGATGGCGACCATGACCGAGACGCCGCCCATGAGATAGCCGGGCACGGCCCGCGTCTCGAGCAAGGAGAAGAGCAGGATCACGATCGACGCGAGGTACATCGCCTGGCCGGCCATGATCGCGTTCGGGCGGCGCCGGAGCGCGGCCATTCCCTCGGCATGGCCGCGGAGCGCCTGCAGCAGCGGAATGACCGCGACGACGGCCATCGCCCGCGTGGCCATCCCGATGCCGGCGGCATCCAGATTCTGCACGCTCCCGAAGTACCAGCGCGCCACGACGGGAACGGTAAACAGCAGCGGCACCGCCGAGAGCGCCAGGCCGGCGACGAGGCAGAACCGGCGAAGCCGTCCCCGGGGGCAGACATCGGGCGGGAAGGCGATCGTCACCGCCTGCATGCGCATCGCGGCGAACCCCAGAGGATTGATCACGCCCATCATGATGTAGTGCACGGGCAGCGTGTACCCGCCCTCGTCGACACGGGAGAGGAAGACGGCGACCATCACCGTCGAAAGCGACAGCATGATGCCGCCCATGGACAGTGGAATCGTGAAGTGGAACTGCTTCGCGATCGGGGCCTTCTCGCACGAGTCGTCGTCCGGCAGGGCGAGCCGGTACGGACGCGACAGCGCCTCGGCGATCAGCGTCTCGGCGACCACCGGCAGCGTCATCGCCACGCTGCCCCAGAAGAAGCCCGTCAGGCCCGCCTTCACGAAGATCGGCGCCAAGACGGCCGTGAACGCGATCCGGGCCATCGTGCCCATGTTGGAAAGCCCGCTCTTCTTCTCGTTGTAGAGCAACGCGGTGGAGCGGTTGCGGACGAAAAAGACGAACTGCATCGGGATGCCCAGCAGCGTCGTCAGCCGGGCGACGCGGGCGAGATCCCCTTCCAGCCCCAGCATGCTGGTGAACGTGATGTGCGCGAAGGGCTGGACGCAGACGAGGGCCTGCAGCACCGCGACGACGCCAGCGATGCGAAGGCTCAGCCGGTGGAAGTTCTCCATGCCCGTGCGGCTGCGACCGAACACCATGCCCGTGGTGATCATGCCGCCCCCCAGCGCCCCGAGCAGGAACAGGAGCGCGTTGCCCTGGGCGAAGGCCGCCTGCTCCTGGGCGCCAAGGCGCCCATGGGAGACGATGCTCGCCACGAGCAGATAGGTCAGGCTCTGAGAAAAGGCCTGGACGGCCAGCGGAACGAAGAAGCGCGAAATCCTCCACCAGGAAGGATCGCGCGCCGTCTCCTCCCCTGACTGGACGTCCTGGGTCATGTCGCCCATTCTATCAGCAACGCCGTCCGGCTTCCAGCCCAACCCGCCGCCTGCAATTCGGTCAGTCGCAGAGGTTCGGCAAATGTCGGGTGCCAGTCGCACGAAGTGAGTGGTGCGTAGCGAGTAGGGAGGAGTTGTGGCTGGGGACACCCCAGATCCCGTTGAACCTTTTCGTGTTTCGCGTATCTCCCCCAGGTCTATACCGGGGCCTGGGGCAGAGCCCCGGCGGAAACTACGCTCTACTCACTACGCCCCACTCACTCGGGCAGGCGACGGGAAGGAACGCGACTGCTCGACGGAGCTTACTTGCATCAACCCCGAAGACTGCCCGAGTATGAACTGGCCGAATACCCGAACTTGACATCCCCCCTTTGGCAGGAGTAGCCTTTGCCCGCAGTGATCACCTGACGGAGACAATCCATGACCGGTCTGACCTTCCTTCTCGGCGCAGTCGCCTTCTACCTCGTCGCGTACTTCCTCTACGGCGGCTTCCTCGGCCGTCTCTTCGGCCTCGACCCCAGCCGCCCCACCCCGGCCCACACGCTGCGCGACGACGTCGACTACGCGCCGACGAAGCCGTTCGTGCTCTTCGGCCACCATTTCGCCAGCATCGCCGGCGCGGGGCCCATCGTCGGGCCGATCATGGCCATCTACTTCGGGTGGGGACCGGTCGTGCTCTGGCTGCTGCTGGGCTGCGTGTTCATCGGCGCCATGCACGATCTGGCCGCCATGGTGCTGAGCATCCGCAACCAGGGGCGCAGCATCGCCTCCGTGATCGAGCAGTACGTCGGCTACGCCGGACGCCAGCTCTTCCTCGTCTTCTGCTGGTCTACGCTGATCCTCGTCGTGGCGGTGTTCGCCAAGCTCGTCGCGTCCGGCTTCGTCAAGAACCCCGCCGTCGCCACGTCGTCCCTCCTCTTCATCGCCGTCGCCCCCGTCTTCGGCTGGCTCGTCTACCGGCGCGGACTCTCGATCCTCGCCGGCTCGCTGATCTTCGTCCCCCTCGTGTTCTTCTTCGTCTGGCTGGGGACGCAGATCCCCCTCGATCTAATGGCGATCCTCGGCACAACCGAGGCGCAGACGAAACTGTTCTGGATCCTGATCCTGATGGTCTACTGCGCCGCCGCCTCGACGCTGCCGGTGTGGCTGATGCTCCAGCCGCGCGACTACCTCAACTCCTACCTGCTCTACGGCATGCTCGCGTTCGGGCTCGCCGGCATCCTCGCCTACCGCCCGACGCTCCAGATGCCGGCTTTCGAAGGCTTCACGGCGTTGAACTTCTCCGGCGTCGAGACGTCGCTCTTCCCCTTCGTCTTCGTCACGATCGCCTGCGGCGCCTGCTCGGGATTCCACGCGCTCGTGGCCTCCGGCACCACGGCCAAGCAACTCGACAAGGAACGGGACGCCCGGCCCGTCGGCTATGCCGCGATGCTGCTCGAGGGCGTCCTGGGCGTCATCGCGATGATCTCCGTGGCCTACCTCTCGCGCGAGCAGATCATCGCCGCCGGCGGCGCCAAGGACGCCACGACGCTCTTCGCCCAGGGTCTCGCCACGTTCGGCACGCGCCTCGGCGTGGGCGAGACGATCGGAACCGCCTTCGTCTCGCTCTCGGTGTCGGCCTTCCTACTGACCTCGCTCGACACCTCGACGCGCCTCGCCCGCTTCACGCTGCAGGAGATCTTCGCGCCGCGCACCGGTGCGGCCGCCTCGGTGCCCGCCCGCCCGCATCCCGTCGCGGCCTTCTTTGCCAACCCCTATGTCGCCACCCTGCTCTCGGTCCTCGTCGCGCTGTGGCTCACGTTCGGCGAATCGGACCGCATCTGGCCGGTGTTCGGCGCCTCGAACCAGCTCCTCGCGGCGCTCACGCTGCTCGTCGCTTCGCTCTGGCTCATCCGCCGCCGGGCGAAGCCGCTCGTCGCGATCATCCCGATGGCGATCATGCTCTCGGTCAGCGGCGCGGCGCTCTTTCAGCTCGCAGGACGCGAACTGCGCAAAGGCGGCAACATTCCGCTCGGGGTGATCTGCGTCGTGCTGCTTGCGCTCGCCGCCGTCCTCGCCGTCATGAGCGCGCGATCCGTCGCGCGCGAGCTTCGCAAACCATGAAGAAGTCGCATGCCGCTCTCCTGTTGGTCAACTTGGGTCTGATTATGGGAGGCTACATGAACACCTCGCTCGATCTCTGCGCCGATCTGATCGGCGCCATTCTCGGCCTGTTGTACATCCGATGCCGATACTTGAGAGTGTAGCTGAGACAATATTACGGACGGGCAGAACGCCTCATTTCTTCAGCACATTGCTGGGGTCTACCAACTGCGCCCTCATTTGGACATAATTGTCTGAAAACAGCCAAGTTCCCGTCGAGTCATCACAGAATATCTGTTCAACAAAAAGTTGCCTCCCCCGCGCACCGCGACAGTGATGTCACGCCCTTTCAGGGCTCGTTCATTCTCCGTTCCAGTCCCAGGGCGTTGCCCTGGGCTGGTATGCCACGCCCCTTCGGGGCTGGCATGTCCTGCCTCTGCATCACCCCGCTCGCATGTCCGTGTGCGGACACCACCACGGGATTGTAATATTGAAACCACTTTCGATATTACAATGCGGCACCACTCGGGTTCTGGGGTGCCGGGAAAATAACGGGGTTGGCCCTTGTTTGTCCTCAGTGCCTTTTGACTCTTGTGCCAAAATACGAAACGAAATCTCGTAGTGATTGAATTTCTCTCCCGGGATGCCCTCATCAATGATTATCAACCACTCTTGTTCGGCAACCTTTTCCTCGATCTTGCATCCGGTTGGGCCTGCATTCGGAGCAAGCGATTGAACAATCTGAATCACTTCCTGCGGCGAGCGTGAAACAACTTGGTTGTGCATGCATCCCGTACACCATGCCATTGAAAGAAGACCACATAGAACTGTCAATTTTCGTTTTCATATGTTCCGGGCGGAGACGGCTCGGCGACCGTAGCGAAGCGGGGGGGGGCGGTGAAAGCGCTTCTATTCACATATCAGGTCCCAGGTCGTGAACAACCGCCGTTTGCGCATGTAGTCGACGAAAGCCGACGCAGGATGAAGGGATGGGTCTTTTCCGAATCTCGGAATATCGTCAGGATTGTACACCAGCGTATACTCTCCCGTCAGTGAGTTCAATTGCGACAAGATTTGAATGCGTTGTCGAAACCATGTTGATGGACTCAT
>JAAZAI010000127.1 GCA_012514445.1 Lentisphaerota bacterium | reverse complement strand
GGCATCGCCTTCGGCGTCATCCAGGGCGGCCCCCTGCCCCGCCGCCTCACCCCCGCGCCCCTCACCGACCGGCGCCCGCTCTTCGAAATCCTCCAGACCATCCGCCCCGCCGCCGGCACGATGGACGTCCCCGCCGCGCTCGCCGCCGCCGCCGCGATGCTCGCCGAGGGCGACAACCGCGTCAAGCAGATCGTCGTCTACGGCGATGGCCAGGCCGCGGGATGGGCCGCCGGCGACGAAACGCGCTGGAACGTGGTCAAGGCCGTCTTCGGCCAGCTCCCCGATCCGCCGCGCATCCTCTGGCGCACGCTCGAGCTCCCGCAGTCCCTGCGCAACCTCGCCGTCGAGGACATCGCGCCCGTGCGCGACATCGTCGGCACCGACCGCGAGACCACGATCCAGGTCACGCTCAAGAACACCGGCAGGGAATCCGTCACGCCCGACCATCTCGCGCTCGACGTCGATGGCCGCCACCTCGTGAACCGCGCCATCGGCCAGATCCTCCCCGGCTCGAGCCGCGTCGTCGAGTTCCGCCACCGCTTCACCCAGGCCGGCGCCGAGATCCTCGCCGCCACCGTCGACGCGCGCGACGACATCGCCCTCGACGACACCGCCAAGCGCGTCGTCCAAGTCGTCGGCACACTCGACGTCCTGCTCGTCGAAGCCAACGCCGGCGCGCGCCTCGCCAAGCAGACGACCGGCTTTCTGAAGGCCGCGCTCCGTCCGGAACTCCAGCAGATGACCGCCGAGGCCGCGCCGGAGCGCAGCGCCTTCCTCGTGGCACCCAAGGTCGAATCCGCCGCCGCCGTCGCGCGGCGCACGTCGTTCCAGGACTGCGCCGTCATCGTCCTCGCCGACGTCCCCCAGCTCCCGAAGGACGTCGCGGACCGCATCGCCGAATTCGTCGCCAGCGGCGGCGGCCTGCTCATCGCGCCGGGCGCCAAGATCCTGCCGGAATTCTACAACGGCTGGACATGGCGCGGCGAATCCGTCGCGCCGCTGCCGCTCAAGACGTTCGCCACCGAGCGCTGGACGCGGCGGCGGCCCTCGCTCGATCCGGCGACCTTCTCGGGCCGGACGGTGCGCAACCTCCAGACGCAGAACGACCTCAAGCGCGCCATCGTCGCCGGCTGGTGGTCGCTGGACGCGACCGAGCAGCCGCAGCGCGTCGAAGGCGCGATGACGACCGGCGACCCGTTCCTCGCCGTCCGCCGCCTCGGTCGCGGCACGGTGGCGATGACGGCTTTCCCGCTCGATGCCTCTCTCTCCAACCTGCCCTCGCTCCAGTCGTTCCTCCCCCTCGTGCACGAGATCGCCTACGCCCTCGCCAATCCCACGACGGCGGAGCTCAACCTCGATCCGAGCCCGTCCCCCGTGCTCATGCTCTCCCCGGGCGGCCTTCTCGCGGGCGCAAGCGGCGCCTTCGGGCTCACCGGACGCTATTACCCCAAGCCCGACTTCAAGGGCCGGGAGCGCCTGCGCATGGACCCCGCGATCGCCTTCGACTGGGGCAACAAGGCGCCCTTCTCCGGCATCTCGGCCGACCGCTTCTCGATCCGCTGGACCGGCTCGCTCGTCCCGCAGGAAACCGGCGTCTACAATTTCATCGTCGAGGCCGACGACAGCGGCGCCGTCTGGATCGGCGGCAAGCCGGGCTCCGAGCAGCAGACGCTTCAGGCGGGTGTCGCGTACGACATCCGCATCGACTACAAGGAGCAAAACGGCAACGCCTCGGTCCGGCTCGCCTACGGCGGCGCGGCCGGCCGCGCCGGCAACGTCCCTTCCAACGTGCTCAGGCCCGCGCTCCCCGCCGAAATCGATTCCGGTAGCCTCGTCCAGCCGACCGAGATCTACCCCGAAGGCGCTCCCACGAACGCCGTCCTCGCGCAGTACGTCCACAACGCCGAAGGCCTGGCGCTCCATGTGAAGGCCAATCTCGAACCGGGCGTCTACGAAGCCGCCGCCACCGAAAGCCTGGCCGATCTGCTCAAGCCGTTCTGCAATCCGAAGGGCGCCATCCCCTTCGTCGTGCGCGCCGGCATCGCCGAAAGCGACCTGACGCCGGCCAAGCCCGAGGCGTTGGCCTTCCTGCGCCGCTTCGTCGAACTGGACGTGGCGACGAAGCCGGACGAAATCGCAACGGCCTTGCGCGGCAAGCGCTTCGGGCGCGAGATCTGGCGTCCCCTCGCCGCCGCCGCCCTGCTCTTCCTGCTCCTCGAGCTGGTGCTCGCGCGCTGGATCGCGATCCAGCGCCGCACGGGCCAGGAGGAGAAGATCGAATTCGAAAAAGCCGGCGGTGCCCCGGAGCCCTTCCAAAAGCAGCTTGAAATCCTCCGCAGCCGCGGCAGGCGCACGGAGGTGAAATAACCGACCATGGACAACACGCTGCGCACCGATCTGCTCCCCGCTTCGCTCCCGCTCTTCTGGCTGGCCGTCGCCGCCATCCTGGCCACCGCCCTGTGGGTGGCGCTGCACGTGACGTTCATCCGGCAGCAGCGCAAGCCGGCCTTCAGCTTCCTCTTCGCGTTCCCCGTCGGCGCGATGGCGTTCTGGCTGCTGTTGCAGCTCGGGGCGCGCCTCGTCTTCATCGCGTCGCCCTGGCCGCTCTGGGGGCTGGCGCTGCTCAGCGCCGCCGCCTGCGAGGCGACCGTCTGGATCTACCACCACGAACGGATGCTCTGCCGCCCGCGGCTGCGCCGGACGATGCTCCTGCTGCGCCTCGTCGCCGTGGCCACGGTCTGCCTCATGCTCGTGCAGCCCGTGCTCCAGCGCGAGAAGCAGCGGCGCATCCGCCGCCGCGTCGTGGTGCTCGTGGACGACTCGCAATCGATGCACCGGCCCGACACGTTCTGGACGATGTCCGAACGGCTCGACATGGCGCAGGCGATCGGCGAACTGCCTGCGGCGCGACGCCCGCTGCGCCTCGCGCCCGCCACGAACCAGGTCTTCCGCACGCGCTTCGCCTACTGGACCGAACGCCTCGCTGCGCCGGAGTCGGCCGAAACCATCGAGCGCCAGGACACGCTCTACGACGATGCCGCCGCGGCTGCGCGCTGGGCCGAGGACCTCGGACAGGCGCTCGCCGCCCTCCCAGCCCCCGATCCGCTGCCGCAAGATCTTCGCGCCGACCACGATCGCCTCAAGGCCTTCCAGCATCTGCTGACGAACCAGGTCGCCTCCGCGATGAACAAGCTCGCGGGCATGCGGCCGGACGCGACCCCCGGGGCCGAGACCCAAGAGCCTTCCCGCGATGTGAAGGCCGACCTCGACGCCGCGTGCGCCGCCGTCGACAAGCTCCAGGCCGAGCTTCCCGATGCCCATCGCGCCGCGGACGTCCTGCTCCAGGCCTCGCTCGACGAGGCGACGCGCCACTCGATCTCCAACGCTTGCGCCACCTCTCGCGTCGAGCTCGCGCGCCAGATCCTCGCCGGCAATCGCGACAAGGACTCCCCCTCGCTCGCCGAACGTCTCGGCCGCCGCTACGACCTCGATTTCTACAGCTTCGCGAGCACCCCGCTTCGCATCGCCGATCCCAAGGCGTGGCTCGCCACGCCCGGCGCGGCGACGACGACGAACGTCACGCCCGCGGTGATTGCGGAGCGCGCCGAGACGGATATCACCCGCGCCATCGAGAAGCTCATCCAGGAAATCCCCTCCGAAGAGCGCGCAGGCATGTTGCTGCTCACCGATGGACGCCACACCGGCGACGCGGGGGTCGAAGCCGTCGCCCGCGTGCTCGGCCAGGCGCGGACGCCCGTCTCTACCATTCTCGTCGGCGGCACGGACGCCCCCTTCGACTTCGCGATCGCATCGGTCCGCTCCCGAGAATCCGTCTTCCTCGGGGACCGCGTTCGAGTCGATGCCGTGCTCGCCGCCACGGGCGCCACGGACGTCAAGACGCAGGTGGCGCTGCTGCGCGACGGCAAGAGCGTCGCCACCAAGGACATCACCATCCAGGGTGTCGACTGGCAGGAGGAAATCCGCCTCGAAGACATGCCCGAAGAGCGCGGCACCTACCGCTACGAGGTGAAGATCGAGTCCGATCCGCGCGAGATTCTCCTCGAGAACAACACCTGGTCGATGGACGTCGCGGTGTCCGACAACCGCACGCACGTCCTCGTCGTGGATCGCCGTCCGCGCTGGGAGTTCCGCTACCTGCGCAATCTGTTCTACGGGCGCGACAAGTCGATCCATCTGCAGTACTTCCTCTCGGAGCCCGACGTCATCCGCGGGCTCGCGCCCAAGAAGCCCGCGCCGCCGGCCTCCGCCTCGCGCGAGTTCGGCGACGCGGAAGCCTCGGCGCTCCCGACGTCACTGGAGGAATGGCGCAAGTTCGATGTCATCATTCTCGGCGACGTCGACGAAACGGTGCTCGACGACGCGGCCGTCAAGGCCATCCAGCACTGCGTGGAGACCCGCGGCGCAACGCTCGTCTGCATCGCGGGGCCGCGGTCAATGCCCTTCGCCATCAAGAACCCGGTCTTCCAGGCCATGCTGCCGATCGGCCACGCCGCCACGACGAACGCCTTCGCGGCGGCGCCGGAGGCGGAGTTCCGCGTCGCGATGACGGCCGCCGGGCGCACGCACGAGATCATGAGCCTCTCGACAAGCCAGATGGAAAACAACGCGCTCTGGAACGCCCAGCCGCTTTGGCGCTGGCGACTTCCCGTGGAGGACGTCAAGCCCGGGGCCGAGATTCTCGCCGTGGCCGCGCCGAACGAACCGGCAGCCGATACGACCTTCACGCTCGACGCCACGTCCGGGGCCTCGCCCGAAGCCGCCGTGGCGGCGTTCGCCGACCTCCGCCGGCAGGAAATGCGCCAGGCCCTCGTCGTCGCACAGCCCTACGGCACGGGCAAAGTGCTGATGCTGCTCACCGACCAGACCTGGCGCCTGCGCTACCAGGTCGGCGACACCTACCACCACCGCTTCTGGGGCCAGATCATGCGCTGGGCGGCGGGCGAGCAGCTTCGCGCGGGCAACGTCTACGCGCGCATGGGCACCGATCGCGTCGCCTACACCCCGGGAGAGCCCGTGCACATCCGCGCGCGGCTTTCGGACAACCAGTTCACCCCGCTCGCCAATCTGAAGCCGATGGCGATTCTCGCGAACGAGCGAGGGGACGAGACGGCACGCATCGAGCTGACCTACCAGGAAGGTTCCAACGGGCTCTACGAAGGCATCCTCCAGCAACGGCTCGAACCGGGCTCCCACCACGTCAAGCTCGATGTCCCCGGCCTCGGCGGCATCCTCGGCGACAATCTCCCCGACAATCTCGACTGCGTCTTCTCCGTGCTCACGGCGCGACAGCCGAAGGAAGCCGCCCACGTGACTGCGGACGAGCGGGTCCCGCGCGTGCTCGCCGCGCAATCCGGCGGCAAGTCCGTATCGCCCGTCGAGGCGGGCATCCTCGAATCCGATTTCGGAGAACCGAGCCGGATCGTCGTCGAAACACTTGAAATTCCACTCTGGTGTTCGCCTTGGCTCTTCGCCATCATCCTCGCATCGCTCACGGCCGAATGGCTGCTCCGCAAGAAAGGGGGGCTGACATGAGTAAGCCCGGATCGCGCCGACGCCCGTCGGCCATACAGTTCTCCGCCCTGCCCACCACCCTGGCCTACGCGTTGCGACGCGTCATCCACCGCGTACGCCGCATCATCCTGCTGCGAGGCCTGCTCGCGACGTTCGCCACCGCCCTGCTGGCGCTGCTCGTCGTCATGGCCGTGGACGCGACGACCGTGATCCTCGACGACAAATGGCGCTACCTGCTGTCGGGCGGCGCGCTGCTCGTCACGCTGTTCACCGCGACGCGCCGGCTCGTCATCCCCCTCTCGCGCCCCTTCACGCCGGTGCGCATCGCCGCGCTCATCGAACGCCGCCACCCCGAACTCGAGGAACGCCTCTCCACCGTCGTCGAACTGCTCAGCGGCGAGCAGCGCCTGATCGGCTCGGAACGCCTCTTCGCCGTCGTGCTCGAAACCGCGTGCGCGGACGTCGAGAATCTCGACGTGGAGCAGGAGTTCACGCTGCGCACCGTCAAGCCGCGCCTCGTCGCGGCCGGCGCCGCCCTGGCCGTGCTCGTCGCGCTCTTCGCCGTCAGCCCGCGCCCGGCCGGCCGCCTCTTCCTGCGGGCGCTCGCGCCGTTCGCCGAAGTGGGCAACCTCTACGCCGGCATGCTGGGCGTCACGCCCGGCGACGCGCACCTGATCGTCGGCTCGCCGCTGGAGATCACGGCCATCGCCGCGTCCGCGCTCGACAGCCAGCCGTTCGTCCGCTTCGCGCCTCCCGGCCGGGTTCGAAACGAAACCGTCGAGCGCATGAGCCTCGTGGAGACGCGGGCGGACGGATCGCGCGTCTTTCGCCATCTCGTGCCCTCGATCACCGAGTCCTTCCAGTATCGGGTCGTGTCCGGCTTCGCGGTCACGCGCCACTACCAGGTCCGGTCGATCAACCGCCCGGACGTGACGTCGCTCCACCTCCAGATGGCCTTCCCGGCGTACACCGGCCGTCAGGACGTCCTGCTGACCAATTCGCTGCACAACCTCTCCGCGCCCGCCGGCACGCGTCTCACCTGGACGGCGCAATACAACCGCCCGCCGATGCAGGGCGAACTGCGCTTCAACAACCTCCCCGTGCCGGGCGTCGCCGTTCCCGGCGGCGGCCAGTGGTCCACCACGCTCACCGACGGCGGCGAGCGCACCTGGGCGGTTCTGCTCAAGGACACCTACGGCCACACCAACCATCCCGTTCTGCACACGCTGCGCATCCACCGCGACGCGCCGCCGCAAGTCACCATCGTCTTGCCCGAAGCGCGCCGCCTCGAGCTGCCCCGCTTTGCGAGCCTCACGCTCAAATGCCTCATGGTCGACGATTTCGGAATCGTCGCGCCTTCCGTCCAATGGGCGCTCAACGACGAGCCCTTCCTCGAGGTCATGCCCATCGCCTCGCTGGACGCCACGTCCGATCCGCAGACCTGGAAGGCGGACGTCCCGCTCGAGCTCAGCCGCTTCCCGCTTTCGGAGGCGCGCCAAATCCGCTTCCGCGTTCAAGTTTCCGACAACATGCCGGACTACCTCAACGGTCCGCAGAAGGCGTTTTCGGAGGAACTCGTCGTGGTCCTCAACCATGCGGCGGCCTCGGTCGCCGCGCAGGTCGCCACGGAACAGGGAGAGAAGATCGAGAAGACTCTCGACGAAGTCGAACGCCTGCTCGAGGATTCCCGTAAAGGCGCGGAAGCTCTGGAGAATCAGCAGCAAGACGGCAAGGCGGTCGCCGATCCGCTCAAGGCGCTCGAAGCCGTCCAGGAGAAGCTTCAGAAGGCCGAGGAACTTGCCCGGAATACGGCCGCCGAAGCGGAGCAAAGCCTCTACGCGCCGATCGCCAAGGTCCTTGCCGAAGCCGCCCGGAAGAACCTCGACGACGCGACCCGACAGGCCGAGCTCGCGATGCTTGCCGAGAAGGAGGAGGTCTCCGAGGAGATCCGCGCGCTTCGTGAAAAACTCGAGCAGGCGCTTGAGGCCTACCGCGACCTTCAGAAGCGCAACGAGGCTTTCGCCGCAGACCTCCAGAAGCTCATCGAACTCGATGAACTCGCCATGAAGGAGGCCGCGCTCGTCGGCAAGGCCGACGAACTGGAAAAGAAGTTGCAGATGGACGCGCTGATCCAGGAACAGGAGGCGCTCCGCCGCGAAATGAAGGAGCCGCTTCCCCACGAGCCCGAGACGTTCGAGGCGATGCTCGAAACCCGGAAAAGGCAACTCGACGCCGTGAAGAGCGAGGCCGCGCGCCTCGCCGCCGAACAGGAACAGCTCCGCAAGCAGACGGAGGCCCTCGCGGATCCGGCCTTGCGCGAAAGCGCCGCACAAGCCCTTGCTGAAACCGCGCCCGAGTCTCGGAAGCAGGCCACGCCGGAAGCGATCGCCCGCGCCCGCCAGGAGGATCTCGCCCGCCGGGCCGAGACGCTCGAGGCGATCACCCGTGAAATCCAGGAGAGCCTCCGCGACTGGGGCCAACCCACGGAACGCGCCGCGCAGTTGACGGAGGAGGCCGCGCGCGCGCTCGAGCAGGCGAAGCGCCAAGCCGACGAAGCCCAGGACAAGATGGCCGCGGAAGATGCCGCCAAGACCAAGCCCGATCCGGCCGCCGCGCAGCAGGAGGCGAAGGCTCTGTCCGATGCCGCGCGCGAAGCCTCCGAAGTGGCTGAGCGCAGCCGCGACCTTGAGTCGGCCGCCAGAGAACGCGCGGAGCAGGCACGCGCCGAAGCGGATAAGGCGAAGGACGCGGTCCGCCAGGCCGTGCAGGAAAAGGCGCCCGAGGATGCCGCCAAGGCGCAGAAACTCGTCGCCACGGCGAAGCAAGCCGCTGACGAAGCCAGACAAGCTGCCGAAGAAGTCCAGGCGACCGCAGACGAGACTCGTCGTGAAGCCGAAACGAAGCAGTCCGACGAGGCGAAGGCAGCGGCGGAGAAGATGCAGGAATCGGCCGAGAAGGCGGGCGAGGCTGCGGCCAAGGCGCAGGAGTCTCTGTCGCAGGCTCAAGAGGCAG
>JAAZAI010000126.1 GCA_012514445.1 Lentisphaerota bacterium | reverse complement strand
GATGGTCGCCAGGAAGAACGCCTCGAGCGTCATCGACGGGCGGTCCAGCTCGACGCGTGCGCCTTCGGACTCCATCTGCAGGCGGAAGCTCTCGGCTCGTTCCGGCGCCATGCCGGTGATGGTCATCTGCAGACCCTCACGAGCTTTGAGCAGCGCATCGAGACGCCCTTCGGCGCAGATCCGGCCGTCGCCGAGGATCACGACGCGGTCGCAGACGTCTTCGACTTCGGCGAGAAGATGCGAGGAAAGCAGCACGGTCCGCCCCTCCGAGGCCAGTTCCTTGATGAGCGTTTTGACCTCGTGGCGCCCGATCGGATCGAGCCCGGAGGTCGGCTCGTCGAGAATCACCAGATCCGGTTCGTTGAGCAGCGCCTGCGCCAGGCCGATGCGCCGCGCCATGCCCTTGGAAAATTCGCCCACGGGCCGGTCGGCCGCGTCCGCGACGCCCACGCGCGCCAGCAGGCGCTCCGCGCGCTCGTGACGGAGCTTCGACGGCATGTCGAAGAGCCCGCCATAGTAGCGGAGCGTCTCGCGCGGCGTCAGGTACGGGTGGAAGTGCGAGAGTTCGGGCAGGTAGCCGATGCGCGCCTTCGCGCGCGGACTGGCCGGGTCGAGGCCGAAGAGCCGCACCGCGCCCGCGGTCGGCTGAAGGAGCCCGAGCAGCATCTTGATCGTCGTGCTCTTGCCCGAGCCGTTCGGACCGAGCAGCCCGAACACCTCGCCCTTGCGAATGGCGAAGGACACGCCGTCCACGGCGAGCTTCTTGGGACGCCGCCAGAAGTCGCGGAAGATTTTCTTAAGATTGTCCGCCGAGACGACGGCGTCGTTGCAGGCATCGGCATCCATGAGGTCTACCCCAGATCGCGACGTTGGAAGGAAACGGCTCCGAGCGCAAGCGCGAAAGCCATGTAGGAGAGCGCGTAGCCGCCGGCCTGCAGCAAGTAGCGCTTCGGGATCGTCCCGCCACCGGCCAGGCTGTCCACGACCCAGAAGTGCTGCACGTCCGGCAGCACCGCGTAGAGCAGCCGTGGCAGCGTCCCCACTCCGCCGCCGAAATGTCGGTCCACGAGGAATCCGACGAAAAGGATCGCGAACGAGGCGGCCACGGCCGCCCCGGTCTGCAGGCGCGTGGAGAGCGCCGTGGCCAGCGCGCAGAAGATCCCGAGGAGCATCGTGACGAGCGCCGCCGCCGACACGATGCGGAAGTCCATCGACGGTGCGTAGCCGCCGAAGCCCAGCCAGGCCCCGTTGCGCCCTAGCAGACCGATGCCTGCGATGAGCAGCGTCTGGATCGAGGCGAGGAAGATGAAGAACCACAGTCCGAAGCGCCAGCGGAAGCGCCAGTTGACGAACGCCGCCTTCGCAAGGGCCAGCGCGGGCGCCGCCATCGCCAGCAGGCCGCACGTGGTGTCGCGGACGTGTCCGATGGTCGTCTCCGTCTCGAGGTAGTGCTCCGAGCAGCGCTCGGCCAGCAGGATGGCGATGGTTTCGATCCAGCAGAAAAGCAGGACGACGACCCCCGCGCCGGCGAACTTCCCGAGCAGGAAGACCCAGCGCGGCACCGGCTTCGAAACGGCTGCGGCGACCGTGCCGCTGGCGATTTCGCGCGCCAGCGTCGAGCCGGAGGTGAACGCCGCCAGCAGCATGCCGCCGACGAGCAGGATCGCGAGCCCGCTGTCGCGGGCGAGGCGGCCGCCTTCGCCGAAGCTGAAGAGCTGCACAAGCGGCACGAGAATCGTCAGCTCCACCGCGGTGAACGCGAGCAGCAGGCAGACCGGCTGCTGAAGCCCCTCCAGCGCCGTCGCGACCGCCACCGCCATCCCTGTTTTCAATGTCCGGAACATGGCGGCTATTCTATAGAAATCAATTGTGCAAAGCAAGATCGGGGCTGCGTCGACTGCGCCGCCAGGTCTGCGCCCACGGGACTGGGCGCAGGAAAGAGGCAAGGTGGGGCGATGCCGTCCCGGCGATGCCGTCCCGGCGAGCCGTGGCGACTGTCGGGCGTTTGGACGTGGCAAAGTCTTGCGAAGCAAGGGAGGGCGGCCAGGCCCTTGACCGCCGCGTCAGCGCCTGGCGGCGCCACTACAAACTTGATCTGCATGTCGCCGATTGTAATATTAAGACTTCCTGATCTCGGGCGGTTTTCGAGGAGTTATCCCGGAAACGGGCTTGGCACTTTTCCATCCGATTTCCTGCATCCTGGGCGCGCCGACTCGACACCAGTACCGACGCGGCTACGATGCGTCGCCCACTCGAAGGGCTTCGCCGTTCGCCCCGGGATTCGCACGGTCGTGTGTTTGGCGGCAATTGCTTGCCGTCAACGGGCAACCCGTCGTAGCCGGGTTGGTACTCTGCCGCAGGCCGATACTGCCGGGGGATCGCGTTCAAAAAGTGCCATCTCCATTTCCGCCGAGGT
>JAAZAI010000125.1 GCA_012514445.1 Lentisphaerota bacterium | reverse complement strand
CGTCCATCGTGCCGGCGGCGGGGCGGATGGTCTGGAGGATTTCGAAGAGCGGGCGCCGGTCGGTGAGGGGCGCGGGGGTGAGGCGGCGGGGCAGGGGGCCGCCCTGGATGACGCCGAAGGCGATGCCGCGGTCCGCGGTGCGGATGTCGGCCTCGATTTCCTTGAGGATTCGCGTGTGGTTGCTGACGCCGTCGCGGGTCATGCCCATGGAGGCGGAGCAGTCGACGACGATGGCGACGTCGCGCGCGGCGCCGCGGCCGAGGCGGCCGAGCCCGAAGCGCCGTTCGAGCGCGACCGCGCCGCCGATGAGCAGCGCGGCGGCGAAGGCGGTGGCGAGCAGGGCGAGGCGCCAGCGCCGGTACGGCCACAGCGCGAAGGCGGCGCCGAACGCGGTCACCGCCACGAAGACGAGCGGCAGCACGACGGCCCACGGGACGCGGGACTGCGCCTGGATGAAGGGGCGCGCGAGCGCGAGCGCGGCCAGCGAGACGACGAGACAGCGGCAGACGAGCAGCAGCGTCTCCTCGAGCAGGAGGCGCCGCCGCCGCTTCATGAGCGAATCGCGCAGGAACTGGAACGCGCCCCAGTCGAGGGTGCGCGCCGTTCGGCGGTTGAACAGGTGGAGCAGGATCGGCACCGCGATTCCCGCCAAACCCGCCAGCATCAAGGGGACGACGAATTCCATGGAAAGTCCTTCGGGTTCAGCCCTGTCCCGTGCGCCGGCGCGTCAGGTAGGCGGAGAGGGCCTGGTCGAACGGCGTGGCGGTGTTCATGGCGACGTAGTCCGCGCCGATGCGGCCGCAGCCGTTCTTGATGGCCTGGAGGAAGAGGCGGATCTGCTCGAGGTAGCTCGCACGGAGGGCCTTCGGATCCGTCTGGATGTCCGAGACGCCCTCCAGGTTCCGGAAGCGGGTGAACTGGTCGAAGGGAAACGTCAGCTCCTCGTCCGCCAGGACGTGCAGGACGACGACCTCGTGCCGCCGGTGGCGGAAGTGGTGGAGGGCGTTGACGATCCGCTCGGGATCGTCGAAGAGGTCGCTGATGATGATGACGAGGCCGCGGCGCGGGATGCGTTCGGCGATGTCGTGGAAGATGTCCGCGATGGCGGTCTCGCCGCCGGGCTTCGTGGCGTCGAGGGCTTCGAGCAGCGCGCGGACCTGGCTGGCGCGTGCGCGGGCGGGGATGTAGGTGCGGATGGCCGTGTCGAACGTGACGAGGCCGACGGCGTCCTGCTGGCCGATGAACAGGTAGGAGAGGATCGCCGCGAGGTACTGGGCGTACTCGAGCTTGGAGCACGGCGCGTTCTCGACGGCGGCCGCCGCGTCGCCGCGATACTTCATCGAACCGGAGGTGTCGACGAGGATCGTCGCGCGCAGGTTCGTCTCCTCCACGTACTGCTTGATGTAGCTGCGGTCGCTGCGGGCGAGGACATGCCAGTCGAGGTTGCGCAGGTCGTCGCCGGGCGTGTACTGGCGGTGCTCCGCGAATTCGATCGAGAAGCCCTTGTGCGGCGACTTGTGCCGGCCGGCGATGAAGCCCTGCATGACGCCGCGGGAGATGAACTCCATCGAGGCGATCGTCGCCGTCGTCTTGGACGGCAGCCAGCGCATGTAGGCGGGCTTCTGGAGGGGATGGCGGAAGTCCACGGCGCAGGCCCTAGATGTCCAGGTCGTCCTTGGGCTTGAAGACCGAGAGCAGCTCCTGGATGATCGCGTCGCTCGTGACGCCGGCGGACTCCGCGTTGAAGGTGGTGATGACGCGGTGGCGCAGCACCGGCATGGCCACGGCCGTGACGTCGGACGTCGTGGCGTAGAGGCGTCCGTGCAGAATGGCGCGGGCCTTGGCCGCGGTGATCAGGGAGAGGCCGGCGCGCGGACCGGCGCCCCAGGCGACCATCTCGCGGACGAAGTCCGAGGCGCCGTCCTCCTTGGGCCGCGTCGCGCGCACGAGTTGCGTGGCGTAGTCGATCACGTGGTCGGCCACCGGAACGCGGCGGACGACCTTCTGGAGCTGGAGCACGCGCTGGGCGTCGAGGACCTTGGCGAGCTGGGGCGGTTCGCCGCCGGTGACCTGCCGGATGATGGCCTTCTCCTCGGCCTCCGAAGGGTAGCCGACGACGATGTTGAACATGAAGCGGTCGAGCTGGGCCTCGGGCAGCGGGTACGTGCCCTCCTGTTCGATGGGGTTCTGCGTGGCGAGCACGAAGAACGGTTCGGGAAGCGAGTAGGACTCGGTCCCGATCGTGACGCGGTGCTCCTGCATCGCCTCGAGCAGCGCGGCCTGCGTCTTGGGCGGCGTGCGGTTGATCTCGTCGGCCAAAATCATGTTCGCGAACACGGAGCCGCGAACGAAGCGGAAGAAGCGCTTGCCCGTCTCGCGGTCCTCTTCCATCACGTTGGTGCCCGTGATGTCCGAAGGCATCAGATCCGGGGTGAACTGAATGCGCTTGAACTGAAGCTCGAGCAGCTCGGCGAGCGTGCTGACGAGCAGCGTCTTGGCCAGACCGGGTACGCCGACAAGCAGGGCGTGGCCGCGACTGAATACAGCGGTAAGCACCTCCTCGACCACCTTCTCCTGCCCGATGATCACGCGGCCGAGCTCGCCTCGCATCTTCACATAAGCCTGATTCAGAGCCTCAACCAGCGCGACATCGTCGTCGGGCAACTTGGCCATTTCGTTCTGCATGACGGAAAATTCCCCATATTGATAAAGGTTTTGAGCAATGTAAAGCATAAATCATGCCACCGAGGCGATAATGAAGTTCGGGCGGGTTTGAGGGTGTGAGGATGTGAGGGGGGGATGTCAGAAAAGTGGCAGGCGAAATCGCACCAGGAAAGCGGGAATGTTCGTTTTGAGGGATGCTCGTATGAGTCTTTTTTCCGACAACCATGTCACGATCCTGACGCGCACCCTTTGTATCGGGTTTCGCGAATCCGGGCTTGCGGTTCAAGGACGGAAATCCTACTATAGGCGTCAATGGAACTGCGGCGCCGCCGTTGGGCGGGAGTCGCAAAGGGAGGACAATCGCAATGGACATACTGCGGATTTTCAACGTGATGGAGAGCGCCCATCGCATCCACAACCCGTTCACACCCGAAAAGCTCGCGACGCTTGGCGCGGCGCTGCGCCTGGAGAAGGGGACGCGCATCCTCGACCTCGGCAGCGGTTCGGGCGAGATGCTCTGCACCTGGGCGCGCGACCACGGCATCGTCGGCACCGGCGTCGACATGAGCCTGCTGTTCACCGAGCAGGCGAAGCGCCGCGCCATGGAACTCGGCGTCGCCGACCAGGTCGCCTTCATCCATGGCGACGCCGCCGGGTACGTGTCGGACGAGAAGGTCGGCGTGGCGTCCTGCATCGGCGCCACATGGATCGGCGGGGGCGTCGCGGGCACGATCGAACTGCTGGCGCGGAGCCCCCTTCCCGGCGGAATGATCCTCGTCGGCGAACCCTTTTGGCGGCAGATGCCGCCGACGGAGGCGGTCGCCCAGGGTTGCGAGGCCACCGCGATCGCCGACTTCCTTCTCCTGCCCGATCTGCTCGCCTCTTTCGGTCGGCTCGGCTACGACGTCGTCGAGATGGTTTTGGCGGACCAGGACAGCTGGGACCGCTACGAGGCGACCAAGTGGCTGACCATGCGCCGCTGGCTCGAGGCCAATCCCGAAGACCCGTTCGCGACGGAGGTCCGCGCCATGCTCACCTCGGAGCCCCTGCGCTACGCCACCTTCACCCGCGAATTTCTGGGTTGGGGCGTGTTCGCGCTGATGACGCGGTAGGCGGCGTCGATCCTGACCCCGCACCCGAAGGCAGAACCCCGGTTATCCCTCGCGAAAACGGAGCTGTTGCGCCAAACAAGGAGGCATCAAGATGACAACGCAAATGATGGTATGTGAAGCCGAGGCCTTGAAATTGCCTCCTGCCGAGCGCGCATCGCTTGCGCAACGCCTCATTGCAAGCCTTGACGACTTGAGTGATGGCCAGATTGAGCAGCTCTGGCTCGACGAGGCTACTCGGCGTGACCATGAATACAAAGCCGGTAATGTTGGAGCACGGTCTGCAGACGACGTCCTTCGCGATGCTCGTGCCGCCCTGTCATGAAGCCGGTTCGCTTTCTGCAGCCCGCCGAATTGGAATTGCTTGACGCGGCGAAATATTACGAACTTCAAGCGAAAGGTCTTGGCAGCGAGTTTCTCGCCCGGATCGAGGCAACCGTCAAGGATGTTCAAGGCAATCCGGAACGGTGGCCCGTGCTCGGGAACGACATCCGCCGTCGTCTTGTCCGCGGGTTCCCCTATGCGCTTCTCTATCGCGTTGCCCCAGACGAAATCATCATTCTGGCTGCCATGCACCTCCATCGACGGCCGGACTACTGGCACGGACGATAGCGCGACAATTTCAGACTTCCTGACCTCGGGCGGGTTTTGAGGGGTTTTCCCGGAAACGGGCTTGACACTTTTCCATCCGATTTCCTGCATCCTGGGCGCGCCGACTCGACACCAGTACCGACGCGGCTACGACGCGTCGCCCACTCGAATGGCTTCGCCGTTCGCCCCGGGATTCGCACGATCGTGTGTTTGGCGGCAATTGCTTGCCGTCAACGGGCAACCCGTCGTAGCCGGGTTGGTACTCTGCCGCAGGCCGATACTGCCGGGGGATCGCGTTCAAAAAGTGCCATCTCCATTTCCGCCGAGGT
>JAAZAI010000124.1 GCA_012514445.1 Lentisphaerota bacterium | reverse complement strand
TCGTAGCCGCGTCGGTACTGGTGTCGCGTCGGCTCGCCCATGATGCAGGAAGTCGGATGAAAAAGTGCCAAGTCACTTTCCGGAAAACCCCATCGAAACCCGCCCGAGGTCAGGAAGTCTGAGATTAGGATTACGATTACGATTGAGATTACGATTACGAATCGACAAAGTTCGCGACAAAGTTTACTGAGCCCTGCCCCCTCCGCGAGTAGACTCGCGGAGGCGGCTAGGGCTGCACGGCGGACACGATGAAGTCGACGACGTCGGCGATGGTCATCGCCGTGGTGTCGATGCGGGTCGCGCCCGGGGGCACCACGAGCGGGGCCGCCTTGCGGGAGCTGTCGATCTTGTCGCGGTTGAGCAGCGACGCCTTGACCTGCTCCTTCGCGCCCTGGTCGGCGAAGCCCTTCGCGACGTCCTCGACGAGCCGCCGGCGGGCGCGCTCCTCGGGGTCGGCGTCGAGGTAGAACCGCCACGGCGAGTCGGGATAGACCACGGAGCCGATGTCGCGCCCCTCGACGATGAGATCGCCCAGCCGCCGCATGTCCCGCAACCAGCCCGTCACCCGTTCGCGCACTTCCGGCACGGCCGAGACCGGGCTCACGTGGCGGTTGATCTCGGGCGTTCGGATGCGGTCGCCCGGTTCCACGCCGCCGACTTCGTAGGCCACGCGGCAGCCCTTGACGACGAACGCCACGTCCACGTCGCGGGCGAAGTCCGCAATGGACTCGGGCTTGCCCGTGTCCACCCCAGCTTCGAGGGCCAGCCACGTCATGATCCGATAGAGCGCGCCGGAGTCGACATACAGGTAGCCGAGCTTCTCAGCCACCGCCTTGCTCACTGTCGACTTCCCCGAAGCCGCGGGCCCGTCCACGCAAATCACGTTCGCCATCGAATTCCCCTTGCTGTTGTTTCCGGCATCTTACCTTGAAGGCGCACGGCAAGGCAAGGAAAACCCGATGGCGAATGATGGCGCTACAGGTACTCCACCTGCGCCAGCGGCGTGCCCTTCTGGACGACGGCGCCGTGCTGGACGAGGAACTTGACCACCTTGCAGGGCTTCTCGACCTTGATCTGGTTGAACAGCTTCATGGCCTCGATGATGCAGATGGGCTCGCCGCCTTTGAGCTTGCCGCCCTCTTCGACGAAGTTCGGCTTGTTCAGACCGCCGCTGCGGTAGAACGTGCCGGTGAGCGGAGCGTCGATGGTCGCGTAGTTCTTGTCCGCGACGGGCGCGGCGGCAGCCGGGGCCACGGGGGCGGAGGACTCGGCCAGCGGCGTTTCGGCGATCGGGGCGACGGGAGCCGCCGCGGCGGACGCGGCGCCTTCGCCGCGAAGCGAGAAGGCGACGTCGCTGCGACGAATCGTCAGCTCGGCGATGCCGAGCTGCTTGACCGTGGCCATGAGCCCCTCGATCGCGACTTAGTCGGACTGCGCCATGATCGGGCGCGCCGGCGCGCTGGGGACTTCCTTCTTCTGCTTCTCCTTCATCTCCTCGTCGGCGGGGATCGGCGGGCGGTCGCCGGGCGGCAGGTCGCGCCACTTGAAGTACGCGAGCGCGGGCTCGGGGAAGAGGCAGAACGAGAGGATGTCCTCCTCGCCCTTGAGCAGCTTCGGATCGACCGAGTCGACGCAGCCGGGCAGGCCGGGCTTGAGCAGGTCGGCGGGGCGGCAGGTGATGGGCTTGTCCTTGCCGAGGATCTGCTTCTGGATCTTGGGGTCGATCGGCGCGGGGGAGCGTCCGTAGAGGCCGCGAACGTAGTCGCGCGTCTCCTGCGTGACCATCTCGTAGCGCTTGCCGGAGAGGACGTTGAGGACGGCCTGGACGCCGACGATCTGGCTCGTGGGCGTGACGAGCGGCGGGTATCCCATGTCGGCGCGGACGGCGGGCAGCTCCTTGAGCACCTCGTCGAGGCGGTCGAGGGCGCCCTGCTGGGCGAGCTGGGAGCGGAGGTTGGAGATCATGCCGCCGGGGATGTGGTGCTCGAGGATGTCCGGATCGATGATCAGCGGCATCGCGTGCGAGGGCTCGCGCAGCGGGCGCAGCTTCATGAAGTAGTGGTTCATGCGCTTGAGCGCCTCGGGGTCGAGCTGCGTCTTGTACTCGGTCTCGGCGAACATCGAGACCATCGTCTCGACGGGCGGCTGCGAGGAGAAGCCGGCGACGGCGGAGATGGCGCAGTCGATGGCGCCGGCGCCGGCCTTGGCGGCCTCGAAGTAGGTCGCGACGCCCATGCCGCTCGTGGCGTGGGTGTGGACCTGGACGGGCACTTTGAGCTCGGCCACGAGCGCGGAGACGAGCGTCTGCGCGGCGACGGGCGAGAGGATGCCGGCCATGTCCTTGATGCAGATCGAGTCGACGCCCATCTGCTCCTGTTCGCGGGCGATGCGCACGTACTCGGCCACCGTGTGCACGGGGCTGGTCGTGTAGCAGATCGTGCCCTGGGCGTGGCCGCCGTACTTCTTGACGTACTTGAGGGCCTGCTCCAGGTTGCGGTTGTCGTTGAGCGCGTCGAACGTGCGGAAGATGTCCACGCCGTTCTTCACGGCCAGCGCCACAAAACGGTCAAGGACGTCGTCCGCGTAGTTCTTGTAGCCGAGGATGTTCTGGCCGCGCAGGAGCATCTGCAGGGGCGTCTTCTTCGCGACCGCCTTGATCTGGCGGAGGCGCTCCCAGGGGTTCTCGCGCAGGAAGCGCATGCAGACGTCGAACGTCGCGCCGCCCCAGCATTCCAGCGAATAGAAGCCGACGTTGTCGACGACGTCGAGGATCTCGAGGATGTCGGACGTGCGCATGCGCGTGGCCCAGAGGGACTGGTGCGCGTCGCGCAGGCTGGTGTCCGTGATGCGCAGGGGTGCGTGTTCGCGAGGCGCGGCGGGGGCGGGCGCGGCCTGGACGGCCGGCGGGGTCTTCTTGGCGTGCGATTTCTTGGCGGTTGGGCTCATGGATTACTTTCCTGAAGAGGTTTTCGTTTTGGCGTTGGCGTCGAAGCGCCCCATCGCCGTGAACTTCTTGTAGCGCTGCTCGACGAGCCGCGAGGCGGAGGTGCCGGCGAGGGCCGCGAGGTGCTCGAGCACGGCGGCCTTGACGCTGGCCATCGCGGCCTCGGGGTCGTTGTGCGCGCCGCCGGCGGGCTCGGGGACGATGCCGTCGATGACGCCCAGCTCGGCCAGGTCCTTCGACGTGATGTGCAGCGCCTTGGCGGCCTCGGCCGCCTTGGTGCCGTCGCGCCAGAGGATGGAGGCGCAGCCTTCCGGGGAGATGACGGAGTAGACGGCGTACTGGAGCATCAGCACGCGGTCGCCCACGGCGATGCCGAGCGCGCCGCCGCTGCCGCCCTCGCCGGTCACGATCGTGACGATCGGCGTCTCGAGCGCGGCCATCTCCATGAGGTTGCGGCCGATGGCCTCGGCCTGGCCGCGGGCCTCGGCTTCGAGCCCGGGGAAGGCCCCGGAGGTGTCGACGAGCGTGACGACCGGCAGGCTCCACTTCTCGGCGAGGTGCATCAGGCGCATCGCCTTGCGGTAGCCTTCGGGGTTGGCCATGCCGAAGTTGAAGGCGATGTTCTCCTCGACGGTCATGCCCTTGCGATGGCCGATGAGCATGAAGCGGCGGTCGCCGATGCGGGCGAATCCGCCGACCATCGCCGGATCGTCGCCGAAGACGCGGTCGCCGTGCAGCTCGATGAACTCGTCGCACATGCGGGTGGCATACTGCATGATCGTGGGGCGCCCGGGATGGCGGGCGACCTGGACCGTGTCCCACGGCGTGAGGGCCTTGTAGAGGCTGGCCGTCTCGACGGCGAGGCGGCGCTGGAGCGTGGCGATCTTCGCGGACGCGCCGCTGTCGCCCTTGAGACGCTTGGCCTCGAGCTTGGCGATCTCGTCGCGGATCGGCTGCAGGGGCTTTTCAAATTCGAATTCCATTGGGGTGCTCCTTACTTCTGCCGATAGGCGAGCGTGGCCGCCAGAAAGCTCTTCAGGTCCTTGCGGGCCACGATCGCGTCCACGAAACCGTGGTCGCGCAGATACTCCGCGGTCTGGAAGTCCTTGGGGAGCTTCTGCTTGATGGTCTGCTCGATGACGCGGCGCCCGGCGAACCCGATGAGCGTGCCCGGCTCGGCGATGTTGATGTCGCCGATCAGGGCGTAGCTGGCGGAGACGCCGCCCGTCGTGGGATCCGAGAGGATGGAGATGAACGGCAGCTTCGCCTTCTCCAGCTTGGCCACGGCCGCGCAGGTCTTGGCCATCTGCATGAGCGAGATGATGCCTTCGTGCATGCGCGCCCCGCCCGAGGCGGAGACCATGATGAAGGCGCGCTTGAAGCGCAGGGCGTGCTCGATGGCCAGGACGATCTTCTCGCCCGTGCCGCTCGCGAGGCTGCCGCCCAGGAAGCGGAAGTCCATGACCGCGAGCACGACGCGCGTCCCCGCGACGTCGCCGCTGCCGGTGATGACGGACTCGCTGATGCCGAGCTTCTTCACGGTCGCCTCGGCCTTCGCCTTGTAGGGCTCCTTCGCGTCGCTGAAGTTCAGCGGATCGGAGGGGACGATGTGCTGGTTGAATTCCCGGAACGAGCCGGAATCGACGAGCAGGTCGATCCGCTCGCGGCACCCGAGGCGGTCGTGAAAGTTGCATTTGGGGCAGACCTTCATGTTCGCCGCCCATTCGTTCTTGAAGACGTGGGCCTGGCAGGAGGGGCAGATCTGCCAGATGTCGGCCGGCAACTCCTTGTTGGCTGCCGAACTGCTTGTGAACCATCCCATGGTGATGTCCTCTCGTCGGCGCCTGCCTTCTGTGACGTCTGCGCCAACTGCTTATTGTGTTTTGCGGCTCCGCCTTCTGTGACGGGCGCCGCGTTGAGCCGGGAATTATGCCATGCCTGACGCCAGCGGTGCAAGTGGAATCACAAGCCCACCCCCTTTCGGGACACGCAGGACTATTTTGAAATCAATTCATTGGACTGCAACATCTTGCCAGCATTTACGCCTCAAAATAAGGCCAGATTAATCAAAATTTTTTGTTAAAATTTGAAACAACGCGACCCTCGGGCGGCGTTGCCGCTTGGGAGGGGCTGCGGCCTCGCGGCCTTGCGCGGGCGGGCGGGGACGACGTCCCTCCCCTCTTCGCGCAATCGATCAACAGTCGCCGAGGTGGGCAGGTTCGCGCGAGGGTTCCGGGAACAAGACCCGGACGCCGCACGGCACGGCGGCGTGCGGAGCGCTGGGAGCGCGAGGCTCCGCACTCGCATTTTTCTTCACGGCGGGTGCGGAGCCCCGCGTTC
>JAAZAI010000123.1 GCA_012514445.1 Lentisphaerota bacterium | reverse complement strand
GGGCGACGGCGCGCTTCGCAGGTGCAAAGGGTGCGCCCGCAGCGGAAGGCACGCCGAGTGCCCCGTCGAAATGGATGCAGCCCGAAGGCCGCGCCCCGGCGGCTGGACTGGCGTCCGCCGCCGGGGCTTGCGGACAATGGGATGCGCCATTCCCATGGGGCGTAGAGGCGCCGCTGCGGGCGCACGGTTTCAGATCAGCCACGCGCACAGAGAGGCTCCGCACCCCCGAGGACTGACCGAGTATTTGACTGTCAACTCCGTTCCCTGTGCTTAATCGTATTATTCAATGTGAATTCTGTATACACTTGAACACAGGAACGGCCATGTGAACGGCGGAAACGGTGAGGGAAGCGCGAGAAGAGAAAAATGGGAAACCGCGATGTTTCGTGATGGGAACAGGCGTTTGACGCATTCTCGGATGGCGGCGGACGTGCCGGGCGCTCAAGATCGACGCGGGCTTGGCATGGCTTCTGCTTAGAGGTGCACGTCCGTCTGCGGCGAGCGCCGGAGCGGCTGAGTGCAAACTTATATTCGGAGTCAAGACATGTTTCGCTTCATTTTGGCAATGGCAGCAGTGATGGTCGCGGTTTCGGCGGATGTCTCGTTCGCCCAGGGGCCGACGTCGGAAGTCGATTCGGCGCTCTCGGGAGCGGCGACCAACGCGCTCCTCGCGGTGGACGGCGCCGCGGCGCCCGCGGAGGAGAAGACGGCGATGGACCAGTGGATCAACTGGTGCGTGCAAGGCGGCCGGACGATGATCTTCCTCGGCGCGCTGTCGATCCTGGGACTGGGCTGCGCGCTGGAGCGCGTCTGCCATCTGCGGCTGAAGCGCATCGTGCCCGAGGGGTTCTCTGCGAAGATCGTGGCGCTCTGGCGCGACGACAAGATCGCCGAGGTGCGCGAGGAGTGCTCGAAGAGCGGCAGCATGTTGGCGCGCGTGGTCGAGACGATGCTCGAGCACGCGGGGAGCAACGACTACCAGGAGGTCAAGATGTTCGCCGAGGACAAGGCCGGCCGCGAATTGCGTCTTGAGAACCGCAAGTCCGCCATGCTGGCGACGGTGGCGACGCTTTCGCCGCTGCTGGGCCTCTTCGGCACGGTGGTCGGCCTGCTGGGCGCGTTCACGACGGTCGCGGCGGTCGGCGAGATGGGCGATCCGGCCATCCTGGCCGACGACATCAGCAAGGCGCTCATCACGACCGTGGCGGGCCTGGCGATCTCGATGCCGGCGCTCTTCGTCTACAACCTCATCAAGACCCGGCTGAACCTCTACGCCGTGATCCTCGAGGAGGAGGTCAGCGATCTCGTCCACAACCTCTTCATCAAGATTTCCCGCTAATTCCGCCGCGCGGAGATCCCATCCGCGCGCAACTGCAATCCCCCTTAGGAGAATCCTCGAGATGGCCGTCAAATTCGAAGAAGAGGAGCCTGTTGAAATCCAGATGACCTCGCTCATCGACTGCGTCTTCCTGCTGCTCATCTTCTTCCTGGTTTCCTCCCAGATGAAGAAGATCGAGAAGGAGCTGCCCATCGAGCTGCCGCAGGCGAACGCGACGCGGCAGGTCAAGGCGCTGCCGGAGATGACGACGGTTTCCGTCGACAAGCACGGCGCGCTCTACGTCGATTCGCGGCCGGTGGGCGCCGAGGGCCTACGCGCCCAGTTGCGCGAAGCCGCGCGCGAGCATCCCGACCTGCGCATCCGCATCAACGGCGACGTCTTCGCCCCGTTCCGGTCGATCGTGCAGGTGCTCGACGCCTGCCAGGGCGAGGGTCTGACGGTGGTGGGCATCAACACCGCAGTCGACATCAAGGCGCCGAAATAGCCCGGGGGATGGACGACATGTCGACTAAAACCGTCTCCGAAGCCCAGATGTTCGCGGAGGACGTTCGCAAGCGCGAGCGTCGGCAGCGCTTCCTGCTGCCCATCTGGCAGATCCTCTCGTTCGCGCTGCACGCACTGGGCTTCATCTGCCTGGTGTTGTTCACGCCCCTGCGCGAAATCGTCATTCCGGAGCCGAAGGAGGCCAAGTCAGACCCCAACCTGACGGCCGAGCAGTTCGAGGCGCTGGCGGAGAACGTCCAGACGATCCGCCTCAACGAGCTGATGGAGCAGTTGAACGCCCTCCAGATCATCCTCCACAACATGGACATGATGAAGAACGAGATGCTGGAGGACTACGACGCCTTCGCCGCGGCCGAGAAGGAAAACTCTCGCGAACAGGTGAAGGAGCTTCTCGAGCGCGTCGTGGTCGAACAGGAGAAGGCGCTCGCCTCCCAGACCGAGGTCCGGGACGAAGTCGAGACCATCGCCAAGCTGCAGTCCGAGAACATCGCCGACACGAACACGACAGCCAAGCTCGCCGCCGCGCTCGAAGCGGCCCGTCCCGTTTTCCCGCAGGTCGACGCCGCGCAGGCTAACGCGCAGCACCTGATCGACCAGGCGACCGTGAAAGCGGAATTCGCGGGGCTCGCGAAGACGGCGGAGATCGCCTCGACGCTGCGCGACGTCCAGCTCAAGGCGAACACGATGCAGCGCGAGTTCCAGATCAACTTGCAAAACCAGGTCAGCGCGGTCGTCGCCCAGCCGAAGACGATCGAGCGCATCGCCTCGCTGGAACAGACTGTCCAGCGCGTGTCCGACGAGCTCGCGACCACCGTCAAGACCGAGTCCGAGCTGAAGCGCAAGGACGCCGAGCTGAAGCGCGAGGTCGAGAAGTCGGAGAAGCAGATCCCCTCGTTGGAAGCCGTTGTGGAGAAGCAGAAGGCCGACGAGGCGCTCAAGTCGGAGAAGGCGAAAGCCGCCGCCGCCGCTGTCGAGGAGGCGCGGCGCGCCCTCGCTGAAGCCGAGAAGCGGAAGCAATCGGCGGCCTCCGCCGCGCGTGAGACGGCCTCCGCCGCGACCCAGGCTCAGCAGAAGGCCGATGCCGCTCAAGCCAGGGCCGCGAAAAAACCCGAACCCGCGGAAAAGGAAGAGGCGAAGAAAACCGCAGAAGCCGCGAAGCTGTCGGCGAAGGCCCGCGATGCGAAGGCGGTCGAAATGAAGCAGACGGTGGATGAAGCCGCGAAAAAGACCGAGGCCCTTCGCAAGGCCGACGAGTCCGCGGCGAAGGCCCGAGAGTCCGCACGGCTGGCGCAAGATGCCGTGAAGGCGGCCGACCGCGCCGTGAAGCAGGAGGCGAGCGCCCTTGAGCAGAAGCGACGAGAGGCCAAGTCGAACGCGGATGCGCTGGCGCGCAGCGAACGGCAGCGCAAACGCCTGGAGGAGGAGCTGTCGGTCCGCAAGGAGGAGCTGAAAGCGGCAAAAACGCGCAAGACGGATGTCGAGGCGATGGCGCGCAAGATCCCCGCCGTCATCCCCGCCGCCCAGCGAGACGCGATCACCGCGCAGGAAGCCCTGGTCGAGAAGGTCAAGGAATTGGCGAAGCTGGCGGAGACCGAGGAGGCCCTGCAGAAGCCGCTGGCCCAGCCGGAATTCCAGCCCGATCCCGACTCGTACAAGAGCGTTGCGGAACTGGATCTCGTCGAAGCCTACGAGACCGCGAAGCAGCTCGAGGCGAAGATCACCGAGTCCTATCGCGAGATCAAATCCGCCGAATCCGCCATGGTCCGCAAGATGTCCTACCAGGCCGCCTCGAAGTTGACGGACGTGGCCAAGGTTGTTCGCGACGAGGTCGACGCCGAACTGCTGCGGAGCGAGGTGCGTGACCGCGAGACGTTCGATCGCCAGAAGGCTGAAGCCACGAGGGCGATCGCCGAAGCGAACAGCATGGTCGAAACCTCGACGATGATCATGAAGGCCGCGATCGAAATCGCCGGTCCCGAGAGTTCCGATGGCTCGAAGCAGGATGGGAATGAGGACCGTCTGCAGCGCATGTACGAGCTTGCGGGCACGAGCGAGGAAAAGGGGAGGAAAGACCGTCTACAGAGCCTGAACGAGCTTGCGGGCATGAGCGCGGAGATGACGGCTGCGGCGGCCGAAAGCGAAGACGAGAAGGCGAAGGACCTCTCCAAGTTGATGGCGCAGGCCAGCCGCGGCGGGCCGGGCCCGCAGGACGAGAAAGACGGCAAGGCCCAGCAGGATCGGTCGATATCCAGCGCCAGCAGACCGAACGTCCCTGGTTTGAGATCCCCGCTGCCTGGCATGCTGGGCGAGTTCAGCGCGAAGACGCCGGAGAACGTTCCCGGCAACATCATCAAATTCGCCGCCAAAGAGGATTCCGCCGCGGATGGGATTCCCACGAAGTGGATGTACGTGAACTCGTGGTACGTGATCGGGCCCTTCCCGAATCCCGACCGCGTCAACATCCGCCGCCGCTTCCCGCCGGAGACGGTCGTCGACCTCGACGCCACCTACCTCGGAAAGGACAACCGCGTCGTCAAGTGGCAGTTCGACCAGGCGCTCTCGTCGGCGAAGCACCCTGAGAACCGCGCCTTGGTCGTGCCTTCCACCTCCGAGCAGTACGGGATCTGGTATGCGTACGCCGAGGTGTTCGTGGATCAGGACTGCGACGTCTGGATCGCCGTGGGCAGCGACGACCGTTCCGACCTGTGGATCAACGACCTGCATGTCTGGGGCAGCAGCAACGCCTTGAAGGTCTGGAGCATCAACGAGGGCTTCCGCAAGGTGCATCTCAACCGCGGACGCAACCGTTTCCTCGCTCGTATCGAAAACGGCTGGTACGTCATCGGCTGGTCCGTCTGCATCGCCCTGACCGACGACGTGGCGCTGTAGAATGCGCTCCGTTTTGTCTTGCTTTCCTAGCCGAGGATAGGGTAGAGTCTACGGAGTTTTGCGCCTGTAGCTCAATTGGATAGAGCGTC
>JAAZAI010000122.1 GCA_012514445.1 Lentisphaerota bacterium | reverse complement strand
TCGAGTTCCTCAACATGCAGACGCGCGCCCGCCAGGCCCAGCTCTGCTCCGCCGTGACCCAGGGCCGGTACATGTACTACGACGATTCGAAGACAACGCCGCAAAACTGGAACACCGTCCACGTCGCCGACGCGACGGTCGATCCCCTGCCGCGCGTCTACGCCGCCACCGAGCCCGAACTGCTCTGCAACTGGATCGGCTGGGATGACGCCATCCGCTATTCCTCATGGGCCGGCCTGCGGCCGATGACGGAGCTGGAGTTCGAGAAGGCCGCCCGAGGCCCGCTCGATCCGGTGGACGATGAATGCGTCTGGGGCGACACGATGCTCGCCGTCATGTACCGCTCCAGTCCGAACGTGAGCAACGGCCGCGAAATCGCCGTCGGCTCGGGACACACCAGCTCCGGATGGGATCCGGAAGACAGCGCAAACGCCTGCCTGCGCACCTCCGTCCAGACGTCGGACATGCCGCGTCCCGGGATCTTCGCCACCGCCACCTCCTCGCGCCGCCAGTCGGGCGCCTCCTATTGGGGCGTCATGGAGCTGGGCAGCGGACTCCACGAGATGGCAGTCTCGCCAAAGGACGCCACGGGGCTCGCCTTTACAGGCTCCCATGGCAATGGCACTTTCGTGATTCCCTCAGACTGGCCGCCCGTCGCCTACGGTTCGACCGCCGGCATCAGCCGCAGAGGCAGCGGCTGGTACTACCTGCAGGAGGACGCCACGGTGGCCAGCCGTCGTCTGCTTGTGCTTGGCGGCGCGCGGAGCATGCATATCGGCTGGCGCGCCGTGCGCACCGCGCCGTGATGAAACCGAGAATTTCCGCGGCATTGTCAAAAGCCAGTCTGCTGGCGTCCGCCCTGCTGGCCGCCCCCCTCCTGCTGGCCCAGGAGCCCGACGTCCGGGTGCATGCGCTCATTCTGCCGCCGTCGCTGTCGCTTCCGCCTCGGACCAACGCCTGGCTCTTTCTGGAGGGGGAGTCCGCCGGCAGCGGCGATGCTTGGCCCGATCCGGCGCGGAAGTCCCGCACGCTTTTTCGAACGGGACAGGTTCCGGACGACAAGTGGTGGGGCGCGTATCGCGCCCCCGACGGCACGCGAATGGCCATGCGCGGCGCCGATCTGAACCACCCGTGGCACCGCTTGATCTGGGATGTCTCCGGCACCTCGATCGAGCCCGGACTCTACGATGTCCACGCCCGCGTGATGGTGACGACGAACGGAAGCTGCGAACTGGCGTTCACGCTCGGCGACGGCCTTCCCGAACGCCCGGTGTCCAACACGAAGTCCTACATCAACTGGGTTCAAGTGGGCACGGTCGAAATCACGGACGAGACCCGAAAAGCCCAATTGCATGTGCGAACCCGGCAAGCCGCCGTCCGCGTGGACACCGTGCTCCTCGTCAAGGTCGAGCCGGCGGTGGTGAAGGCGGAATTCAAGGACTTCGACGTCACGCCGCCGGCCTGGCGCAAGGGCGATGGCAGGATCTTCGCCGGGAACTCGGCGACGCTGGGCTTCTCAAGCGACACGCCCGAGGCGCTTCAGCGCGTCGAAGCCGCCTGCCGGCAACGGCCCGCGGATCCCTTCGTCTTCCACCCTCTCGCCCAGGAGGTCGACGGCACCTGGCGGCTGAAGCTCGACCACCCGGGGTGGTACGACGTGCAAGTGAAGGCGATCCCGGCGCAGTGCGATCCGATTCTGCGCAAAACCACCGTCGCGATCCTCGGCGAGTCCATCCCCGAGTCGCGGCGGCGGCAGTCGGTCTTCGGCCTTTGGAACGTGCATGGCGATTCCGAACTCATCCGCCTCGCCGGGGCGCGATGGAACCGCCGGATGACATCCTTTAGGGACGTCACGCCCGAAGCCGCGGCGGCCGCCGCCGAAGCCGTCGGAGAAGTCGCCCCCTACGACGAGAAGGACGGCCTCGCCTATGTGGGCGTCTATTCCTTCGGCATGCCGCTGTGGACCATGCGCATGCCCGACAACGCGCCGATGCCGGGATTCGGAAACCCCTTCTACCCGGCCAACGACTGGCGCGACGTGGCCAACAGCGTCGCCGCGCACGCCCGCTCGAACGCGCTGCCGCGCGCCTTCTCCATGTACAACGAACCCCTGGCCCACTGGAAGGGCTCCCACGCCGAACTGGTCGACTACGCCCGCGCGGTGCGAGACGGCCTGAAGTCCGTCAGCCCCGACTACCTCGTCGGCGGCCCCGGACTCTATTCGATCCGCATCGGCGACCTGGAGAAACTCGCCC
>JAAZAI010000121.1 GCA_012514445.1 Lentisphaerota bacterium | reverse complement strand
TCTACGCGATGTCGCTCGACGGCATCGTCCGCACCGCCGACGGCGGCGCCTCCTGGACGCCCCTGCCCGAAACCCTGAAGGGCAAGCTCAACCTCTCCGCCAAGCGCTACGCCAGCGTGCGCCCCGTCGCCATCCACCCCGCCAGCCCCGAGACCGTCTACGCCGGCAGCGGCAACGGCGCCGCGTACCTGACCCGCGACGGCGGCCGCTCCTGGACGGAGCTCGACTACCGCGCCGCCCTCGCCGCTCCCGCCGCCCCCGCCGTCGCCCCCGCCTCAGGCGCGGGCTTCCTCTGGGCCGCGTTCAACGCCCCCGCCAACGACTGGAAGCACCACGGACGACTCGAGCGCTACTACGCCAAACCCCAGGACTGGTCCGCGTACAAGACGTTCTCCGCCTCGGTCTACACGCCGGCCGACGCCCCCGCCCTCAAGGTCGCCCTCGTCGTCCAGTCCGGCGCCGGATGGACGTGGCAGAACGGCGACTTCGCCACGACGAAACCCGGCGAATGGACGCCCGTCTCCTTCGACCTCGGCGGCCTCGCGGACCCGCGCGCCGTCAACATGGCCCACATCATGGTCCGAGCCGACGGCCAGGCGTTCAAGGGCGAGATCGGCGTGGACGCCGTTCGCCTCGTCCCCGCCGGCGCCGCCGCGCCGCTGCCCATCGGCGAATGGGACGCCTCCGGCTCCGACGAAGGCTGGCGCGCGAGCAAGGCCTCGGACGCCCCGTTCATCGCCGGCATGCGCGCCTCCCTCGCCCCGCCGCCCGCGGTCAAGGGCGCGATCGCCTCAATCGTCCTCGACCCGGCCAACCCCGCCACCGTGTACATCTGCCACCGCGAGCTGGGCGTCTTCAAAAGCGCCGACGCCGGCAAGACGTGGCGGCAGCTTGAAACGCCCCGCAACGCCTCCCACCTCGCGGTCGTCCCCGGCCGGGCCAGCGCGCTGGTCGGCGCCTTCGAGAAGGACGGCGTCTGGAAGTCCGCGAACGGCGGGAAGACATGGACGAAATGCCCCGGACTCCCCGCCGACGTCGCGCAACGCGAAATCGCCGTAGACCCGCGCAACCCGAATGTCATCCACCTCGTCGGCAATCGCTCCTGGGGCGGATATTGCTTCCGCTCCGACGACGGCGGCGAAACCTGGAAGACCACCCGCGCGTTCACGCGCGACCTCGTCGGCAACCCGACCGAGCCCGACGGCCACGTGAACGGCAGGAAGGAGCTGAGCGCCACGACGAACCTCGCGATGAGCCCGTCCGACCCCGACACGCTCTTCGTCTCCGCCAACTGGAACAACGCCGTCAGCACCGATGGCGGCCGCACCTGGCGCGAAAGCTCCCGCGGCGCCGACATCACCTGCTTCCACGACCTGCGCTTCGCCGGCGGCCGCGTCTTCGCCACCGCCATGGACGAAGGGCTCTTCACGAGCGCCGACAACGGCGCCACCTGGAAGCAGCTCGCCCCCCGCAAGTACACGGAAGGCGAAAGCGGCCACAACTGGCGCGTCGCGGCCTTCCAGAAGGACGATGGCGAATTCCACGTCGTCGCGACCGTCTCGCCCTGGCGCGGCGCGAAGGAATACCCGAACCACGTCATTGTGAGCGATGATTCCGGAAAGACATTCAAGCGCGCCACCGGCCTCCCGACCGTGCTCCCGAAAAAGAACGCGATGTGGGGCGAAGGCTACGCCCGCGCCCTCTCCGTCGATCCGGCGAATCCCCTCACGATGTACCTCGGCATCGACGGCGACCCCGAACCCGACCGCGGCTTCGCGGGCGGCGGCGTCTTCAAATCCGTCGACGGCGGCTACACGTGGGAGCAGCTCGCGAACCAGCCCGGCACCCGGCGCATGTTCTATGGTCTTGCCGTCGACCCCACGGATTCCAAGAGGATTTTCTGGGGCGGCTTCGGCGCGAACGGCGGCGTGTGGCGCAGCGAGGACGCCGGCGCGAGCTGGCAGCGCATGAACGGCCCGGACGCCTACCTCTTCAACGTCGAGGCCACGAGCCACGGCATCGTCTACGCCGGCGGCAACGACCTGTGGAAGAGCACGGACCATGGCACGACCTGGAAGAAGATCTCCACCTTCCCCGGGCGCCAGGGCTCCGTCGTCGGCATCGCCTGGGACCCCGAAAACGCCAAGCGCGTCTGGTTCTCCTCCGCGACGTGGGACGGCTCCGACAAGGGCGGCATCTACCGCTCCGACGACGGCGGCACCACCTGGACCGACATCTCCGGCGACATTCCCTACCGCAAGCCTCTCGTTTTGCGCTACAATGCGGCCACGAAGGAACTCTGGGCCGCCGGCGTCGGCGCTTTCCGAACCAAGCAGTGAAGTCCACCCGCAATCCATTTCTGGCGGCGGCGCTCCTCGGCGCCGCCGCCCTTTTCGGCCAGTCCTGCTGCCACCTGCGCGAGGGCGGCGCGGAGCGCATCGTGCTTGAAAACGGCGACGTCCGCGCCGTGGTCGTCCCCGAGTTCGGGGGGCGCGTCACGTCTCTCCAATTCGCCGACGGTCCGAACCTGCTCTGGGTGAATCCGCGACCGGACGATCTGATGTGGGACTGGCGCAACCACGGGGGCGAGAAGACCTGGATCGGCCCGCAGGAGAGCTGGAAGACCGTGGGGGGGAAGACCTGGCCCCCGCCAGCCTCCTTCGACGCCGAGCCCTACGTCGTGACGCACCGCTCCCCGACATCGGTCGCCCTGCTGTCGCCGGCGGACACCCACTGGAACCTCCGCGCCTCCCGCACCATCGAGGTCTTCCCCGACCGCCTCCGCGTGACCTCCGAGCTGCTGCCCACAGGCGACGTGCCCGCCGAGCGCATCACCAACTGGTCCGTGGTGCAGCTCCCGCCGCCGCCCCGCGTCGCCGTGCGGCTGACGGATCGCAAGCGCATCGCCAACGGCATAGGCGAGGACAAGCCGCTTCCCGGGCCCGTTCGACTCGACGACAGCCTGGTCTTCGATCTCCGCAGCGCCGAAGCGAGCGGCAAGTGCAGTTTCGACGCGGATCGCTTCCTCGTCGACGTTCCCGGCGGCCAGCTCGAAATCCGGCAGCTCGGCGAAACGCTCGACGACGGCCTGGCGACCCCGGAACGCGCCCAGCTCTACTTCGCGGCGCGCGCCGAGCTCCCTCCCGGCTACGAGCCCTACATCGAAGTGGAGTTCACGAAGCCCCACCCCGCCTCCCGCCAGCAGATCGAATACCGGTTCCTGGGAAAGTAGTCTTGATTCCCGCCCTCCGCGGCGGGTATTCAGTCTTGATTCCCGCCCTCCGCGGCGGGTATACTCCCACCTCATGAAGCCCTCCGTGCCCTATTTCCGCCGGTATCGGGACTACGACTACACACGCGGCGCTTCGCTCTTCATCACCATCGTCACGGAACCGCGCGCCGCGCTCTTCGGTCGGGTTGTGAACGCCGCCGTTGAATACACCCCGCTCGGCGCGGTCGTGGCAGAGTCTCTGCAGTCCATGCCCGCCCGAATCCCGGAGGTCACGCTCTTCGGCTGGGTGGTCATGCCGGACCACCTGCATTGCAACGTGCATTTGCAGGCCGGCTTGGAAAAACCCCTTGAAGTGCTGGGCTCGTTTTTCAGCCGTTTCAAAAGCTACACCACCCGGCTGGCCTGGCAGCACGGACGCAACGGCACCCTCTGGCAGCAGGGCTACCACGACCGGCTCTGCTCGACCCGCACCTTCATCGACGCCGTCGAACGGTACATTCGCTACAATCCCCTCAAATACGAACTGCGCCACAACCACCCCGAGTGCCTCCGCATCCACGAGCCGCTTGAGTCACCACGCCTCGACGCCGAAACGTTCTGGCGCGGCATCGGCAACGTGCGCCTGCTCGAGCCCGAGCGCAAGCTGCTCGGGCTGCGCGTGAGCCGCCGTCTCGAATCTCCCGCGGACATCGCCCACGTCGTCGCACGGTGCCGCGATGCTGCGGCCGCGGGCTACGCCGTGGTCAGCGGCTTCATCAGCCCCGGCGAGAAAGCCGTGCGCGATGCGCTGCTCGCCACGCCCGGCACATGCCTCCTCCACATTCTCCCGGATGCCATGCCGCACGCATACCTTCCCGAAACCCGCTATCTCGAGGCCCTCCGCGAGAGCCGCGTGCTGATTCTGGCGAAAGGCAATGAAGACATCCCGTTCACGCATGCGCAGTGCGAAGCGCTCAATGGCGATGTCGTCGACATCGCCAACAGCGGCGCCGGCCTCGCCGTCTACTGGACTACCCAAGGTGCGCAGAGACAGAGCCCTGCGCTCAAGACTCCCCTCCCACAGCCTTGATTCCGCTCTCCGGAGCGGGTATCCAGTCTTGATTCCCGCCCTCCGTGGCGGGTATACTCTCTCTCATGCACTCCCACCCCTCCTCCAACTCCGTCTCCATCGCCTACCGTGTGCCCTACGCCGACACCGACATGATGGGCGTCGTCTACTACGGCAACTACCTCACCTACTTCGAGCGCTGCCGCAACGAGCTCATGCGCGCCACCGGCGTCACCTACCGCCAGATGGAGGAGGAGGGCGCCATGCTGCCCGTCATCGAGGCGCATGTCGACTACAAGCGCCCCGCGCACTACGACGACGAACTCACCCTCACCGGCTGGCTCGAGTACGCCGGCGGCGTCAAGATGAAAGTGCGCTGCCAAGTGACCCGCGGCGACGAGCTGCTCGCGAGCGGCTACACGATCCACGCCTGCGTCTCGACGAAGACGAACCGCCCCCTGCGGGTGCCGCCCTATCTGGCCGCGTTCGTGGCGGAGTCCACACCCCGCCGCCCCGAGGCCTAACCGCGCGATGTCCCCAATCTGGCTCACCACCCTGCCCGCCCGCGCGCTCCTCCTGCGTTCGCTGCGCGCCACGCTCGACGAAGCCGGCTTCGTCGAGGTCGAGACGCCCGTGCGCATCCCCGCGCCGGCCAACGAACCTCACATCCTGCCGCCGCCCAGCGGCCGCGCCTTCCTGCGCGCCTCTCCCGAACTGCAGATGAAGCCGCTCGTCGCCCTCGGCCTCCCCCGCATCTACCAGATCGGGCCCTGCTTCCGCGCCGGCGAACGCGGCGACCGCCACAACCCAGAATTCACCCTGCTCGAGTGGTATCGCGGCCGCGCGGACTACCTCGCCGTGCTGGGCGACCTGAAGAAGCTCCTCCGCGACGCCGCCGCCGCGGTCTGCGGCAGCCACGAGATCACGTACCGCGGCACCGCCATCGACCTCGCCGGATCCTGGGAGAAGATCCCCGTGCGAGAGGCGTTTCGCCGCTTCGCCGGCTGGGATCCAATCGACGACTTCGACGCGGAGCGCTTCGACCTCGACATGGCGTTGAAGGTCGAACCCGCGCTGCCCCGCGACCGGCCGTGCGTGCTCATCGACTATCCGGCGCAGGCCGCCTCGCTCGCGCGGCTGCGCGCCGACGACCCGCGCGTCGCCGAGCGCTGGGAGGCGTACGTGGGCGGCTTGGAGATCTGCAACGCCTACGGCGAGCTCGTCGACGCCGCCGAGCAGCGCGCGCGCTTCGAAGCCGCGCGCGCCGAGAAGCGCGCGCTCGGCGAAACGGCCTTCGACCTCGACGAGGACTTCCTCGCCGCCCTCTCCCGCATGCCGCCCTCGGGCGGCGCCGCCCTCGGCGTCGACCGCCTCGCGATGCTGCTGCTCGACGCGACCGCCATCGACGACATTCGCGCCTTCTGCCCGCCCATCGGAAGCCTGTGGTAGATTTTCCGCGATTGATTCGACCGCGCGTTTCAGGTAGACTTCCATCAGTAACACGCGAATCACACCCCCCACCGAGGAGAACACCATGAAAGTCAACTTCGCAGGCAACCCCGTCGAACTCCAGGGAACCGAAATCAAGGTCGGCATGAAGGCGCCGGACTTCACCGCCGTCAAGAACGACCTCTCCGCCTTCAAACTCGGCGAAGTCAAGGGGCGCAAGCTGATCGTCGCCGTGCCGTCGCTCGACACCTCCGTGTGCGACCTCGAAGTGCGCCGCTTCAACGCCGAGGCCACGGGCTTCGCGAACACGACGGTGATCACCATCTCCATGGACCTCCCCTTCGCCCAGAAGCGCTGGTGCGGCGCCGCGGGCGTCGACAAGCTCGTCACCGTCAGCGACTACAAGGACCGCGACTTCGCCACGAAATACGGCGTCCTCCTGCCCAACGTCGGCCTGCTCGCCCGCGCCGTCTTCCTGCTCGACGCGGACAACACGGTCCGGTACGTCGAGTACGTGCCGGAGGTGACCTCCCACCCCGACTACGCCGCCGCGCTGGCCGCGCTCAAGTAGCCGCGGCAGGAGCCTGATTCCCGCACCCCTTTCGCGATGGCCCCGCAGAGCGCCGGCGCTTCGGGTGCGGCCTGTTGCGCACCGGCCTCGCTTTTTGACTTGAACCGCTTCATCTGCTAGAATCGTCTCGCTTTTGAAGCCTTCTTGAGCCCCCGGAAATTTCCGTCCATGCAAAAACGCCGAATCGTCGTCACCTCCGCGCTCCCCTACGCCAACGGGGACATCCACATCGGCCATCTGGTCGAGTACCTCCAGACCGATTTCTGGGTCCGTTTCCAGAAGATGCGCGGCCACGAATGCGTCTACGTCTGCGCGGACGACACCCACGGCACCCCGATCATGATCCGGGCCCGCAAGGACGGCATCACGCCCGAGCAGCTCATCGAGGCGAGCTACGCGCGCCATACGAAGGATTTCGCGGATTTCGAGATCGCCTTCGACAACTACCACACCACCCATTCGCCCGAGAACCGCGACTTCTGCGCCACCATCTTCAAGCGCCTCGAGAAGAACAACGCGATCTTCTACAAGGACGTCCCGCAGCTCTACTGCCCGCACGACAAGATGTTCCTCCCCGACCGCTTCGTCCGCGGCACCTGCCCAAGCTGCGGCGCCGCGGACCAGTACGGAGACTCCTGCGAGAAGTGCGGCGCCACCTACGCCCCCGCCGACATGAAGGACGCGCGCTGCGCCGTCTGCGGCAAGGCCACGCCCGAAGTGCGCAACAGCGAGCACTTCTTCTTCAATCTGGAGCTCTTCCGCAACTACCTCCCCGCCTGGCTCGAGAAGCACGTCGCCCCCGACGTCGCCAACAAGCTGCTCGAATGGTTCGCCCCCGACGTCAAGCTCCTCCCCTGGGACATCTCCCGCGACGCCCCCTACTTCGGCTTCGAAATCCCCGACCACCCCGGCAAGTTCTTCTACGTCTGGCTCGACGCGCCCGTCGGCTACATGGCCTCGCTCCTCAACTGGTGCCTCAAGAACGACAAGAAGTTCGACCGCTGGTGGAACAACCCCGACGCCGAACTCTACCACTTCATCGGCAAGGACATCGTCCGCTTCCACTGCCTCTTCTGGCCCGCCATGCTCCACGCATCCGACTTCAAGGGCCCCGACCAGGTCTTCGTCCACGGCTTCCTCACCGTCAACGGCGAGAAGATGAGCAAGTCCCGCGGCACCTTCATCAACGCGCGCACCTACCTCGAGCACCTCGACCCCGCCTACCTGCGCTACTACTACGCCTGCAAGATCAACAACACCACCGACGACGTCGACCTCAACCTCGACGACTTCGCCCTGCGCGTCAACAGCGACCTCGTCGGCAAGATCACCAACCTCGCCTCCCGCGGCGCCCAGATGCTCCACAAGAGCCTCGACGGCCGCCTGGGCGAGATGGACGCCAAGGGCCGCGCCCTCCTCCAGGAGTTCCTCGCCCGCGCCGAGACCATCGCCGGCCACTACGAGGCGCGCCGCTTCTCGCAGGTCCCCGTCGAGGTCTGCCACCTCGCCGACGCCGCCAACGAGTACTTCGACGCCGCCCAGCCCTGGAAGACCGTCAAGACCGATCCCGAGACGACGCGCAAGACGCTCACCTCCATCCTCAACCTCTTCCGCATCCTCGCGATCTACCTCCAGCCCGTCCTGCCCCGCTACGCGGAGAAAGTCGCCAAGCTCTTCGGCGACGAGCCCTACACCTGGGATTCGCTCCAGACGACGCTCGAGAACCGCGCCATCGCCCCCTACGAGTACCTCGCCGTGCGCGTCCTCCCCGAGCAGGTCGTCGCCATGGTGGAGAAGTCCCGCGTCGCCCCGCCCGCCGACAAGCAGGCCATCGAGAAGCCCGCGCCGCCGCTCAAGACCGAGATCGACATCGCCGCCTTCGGGGACATCGATCTGCGCGTCGCCCGCGTCGAGAAGGCCGAGCCCGTCGAAGGCTCGGACAAGCTCATCCGCCTCGCGATCGACCTCGGCCCCCTCGGCAAGCGCACGATCTTCTCGGGCATCCGCGCCTCGTATCCCGATCCCTCCGCTCTCGATGGATCCCTCATCGTGATCGTCGCCAACCTCAAGCCTCGCAAGATGCGCTTCGGCCTCTCCGAAGGCATGGTGCTCTCCGCCGGCTTCGACCACGACAAGCTCCGCGTCATCGCCCCCGTCGGCGGCGGCAATCCCGGCGACCCCGTTTCATAGCCCCCACGTCTTGATTCGCGCCCTCCCCCTGTCTTGATTCGCGCCCTCCCCC
>JAAZAI010000120.1 GCA_012514445.1 Lentisphaerota bacterium | reverse complement strand
TGCTGTGAAGACGTGGAGCTTTACAATGCCCGCTGGCTGCGCGGCGAGGACAAGATCAGCGTTCCGAAGCGCAGGGTGGGTTGAGCGGCGGAATGAAATCCTACGCCAAGAAGGGCGCAAAAGCGCACGAATGGGATGATGTACCCCAGAAAATCACACGCACAACCCGCGCGGGAAGCGCCGAAAAAATTCGGGGTGGCGCGGGGGGTGGGTGACGTGTTATACTCCCACGAAAACCAGCCCTGACGGCGGGGTGTCTTTTTCTGGAGTGCTAGAACCGTGACTTCCAACGACGAATATGTTTTGCAGATCCTGCTGGAGAACCAGGTTGTCTCGAAGGCGGATGCGGACAAGGCGGCGCTGAAGGTCGCCGGCGAAGGTGCGTCCGTCGTGGACATCCTGGTGAACACGGGCGTGCTGTCCGAGGAGCAGGTGCTGGGGACGTTGGCGCAGACCTTCGGCATGGAGTTCGTGGACATCTCGCAGGTCGAGCTCTCCGACGATCTGCGGAACGTGCTCTCGGGGGATCTGGCGAAGAAGTTCAAGGTCGTGCCGCTCTACGTGGCCGGCAGCACGCTGACCGTGGCGATGGCGGACCCGATGAACTTCGAGACGCTCGACGGGCTGCGCTACGCGCTCGGGCGCGACGTCGACGGGGTGATCGCCCCGCTCAAGCAGATCGTCACGGCGCTGGGCATGCTCTACCCCGAGCAGGAGCTCTCGGACATGGATTCGCTGCTCGGCGAGATCTCCGCGGGCGAGGCCAAGGGGGGCGCCGACCAGGCGGAACTCGGCCTGGAGGAGCAACTTGGCGCGGCCCAGGCCGGCGAGGCGGACGCGCCGATCGTGAAGCTCTGCGCGCAGATCATCATGAAGGCGTTCGTGGCGCGCGCGTCGGACATCCATCTCGAGCCGATGGAGAAGCACTTCCGCATCCGCTACCGCATCGACGGCGTGCTGCACGAGCAGGAGCCGCCGCCGCGGCGGCTGCAGGGCGCGATCCTCCAGCGCTTCAAGCTGATGGCCAACATGAAGCTCTCCGAGAAGCGCATCCCGCAGGACGGCCGCATACAGATCAAGGTGAAGAACCGCGAGCTCGACCTGCGCGTCTCGACGGTGCCGACGGGGCATGGCGAGAGCATCGTCATGCGTATCCTCGACAAGCAGAACCTCTCGCTCGGCCTGCCCGAGCTCGGCTTCCTGACGGACGACCAGCAGTTCTTCGAGAACCTCATCACGCTGCCGGACGGCGTCATCCTGGTGACGGGTCCGACGGGCTCCGGCAAGACGACGACGCTCTACGCCTGCCTCGGGCAGATCAACAAGCCGGACCGCAAGATCATCACGGTCGAGGATCCGGTCGAATACCAGATGTCGGGCATCAACCAGGTGCATGTGCATTCGGACATCGGCATGACCTTCGCCGCCGCCCTGCGCGCGATCCTGCGCCAGGCGCCCAACATCGTGATGATCGGCGAAATCCGCGACATCGAGACGGCCTCGATCGCGACCGAGGCGGCGCTGACCGGCCATCTCGTGTTCTCCACGCTGCACACGAACGACGCTCCCAGCGCGATCACCCGTCTGCTCGACATCGGCGTCAAGCCCTTCCTCGTCGCGTCCGCCCTCCGGGCGGTGATGGCCCAGCGCCTCGTGCGCAACATCTGCAACGAGTGCCGGGAGTCGTACGACCCCACGGAGGTCGAGCTGCGCAGCCTCGGGCTCAATCCGGTGGAGAACCCCAACGTGCAGCTCTACCGCGGCCACGGCTGCCAGCGCTGCCACCAGGGCGGATACAAGGGCCGCAAGGGCATCTTCGAGATCTTCAAGGTGGACGACGAGATCCAGCGCATGATCTTCGAGAACAACGGCGCGCGCGAGCTCCGGATCCGGGCGCGCGAGATGGGCATGCGGACGCTTCGCGAGGACGGCGTCCGCAAGGTCCTCGCCGGCATCACGACATTGGAAGAGGTCCTCCGGGTGACGATGGGGGACGAGGACTAGCGACATGGACATCGATCAAGACGCCGCCGTGGAGATGGATCAACTGCTGCAGATGGCCGTGGACTACGGCGCATCCGACCTGCACCTCGCCGTCGGCGCGCCGCCGATTCTGCGCATCCACGGCGACCTGCAGCAGCTCGACCTGGACGTGCTCGTCCCGGAGGAGACGGAACGCCTCGTCAAGAGCATCACCTCCCCGGAGAACCAGCAGCAGCTCCAGGAGAACGGCGGCGCCGACTTCGGCTTCGCCTTCGGCACGCAGGCGCGCTTCCGCGTGAGCGTGTTCAAGACGAAGGGCCACTATGGGATGGTGCTGCGCCAGATCCCCAACAGCCTGATGCCCCTCGACAAGATCGGCCTCCCCAGCCAGATCACCGAGCTGCTCTTCCGCCCCCGCGGCCTCGTCCTCGTCACCGGCCCGACGGGCTCCGGCAAGACGACGACGCTGGCGAGCATGCTCAACTTCATCAACGAGAAGCGCTCCTGCCACATCATCACGATCGAAGACCCGATCGAATACTACCACCCCCACAAGAAATCGATCGTCACCCAGCGCGAGATCGGCTCCGACGTGCCGACCTTCAGCGAGGCGCTGCGGCGCGCGCTGCGCCAGGACCCCGACGTGATCCTCGTGGGCGAAATGCGCGACCTCGAGACGATGCAGGCCGCGATCACCGCGGCCGAGACGGGGCATCTGGTCTTCGCCACCCTCCACACCACCGGCGCGGCGAGCACCGTGGACCGCATCGTGGACGCCTTTCCCACCGACCAGCAGGAGCAGGTGCGCATGCAGCTCTCCGTCGGCCTCGTCTCCGTCATCTCCCAGGTGCTCATGCCGCGGGCCGACAAACCCGGCCGCGTGGCCGCCTTCGAGATCATGGTCAGCACGCCGGGCATCGCGGCGATGATCCGAGACGGCAACACCCACCGCATCACCTCGGACATCCAGACCGGCGCGAAGTTCGGCATGCAGACGCTCGACTCGCATCTGCTCAGCCTCTACGTCGCCGGCCGCATCAGCTACGACGAGCTGGTCACCAAGTCGAGGGACGTCGACACCCAGCTTGAGAAGATCAAGGAGCTCCTCGCCGCCCAGAAGGGCTAGCGGGGGACAACGCCATGGCAGCCAACGAACCCAGCTACAAGATCGATCCCGTCCTCGAGATGGCCCACGTCAGCGGGCTGCTCGACGACGCGGCGTGCGACGAGATCGCCGACGAGCACCAGCGCAACGGCAAGTCCGTCCGCGACATCATCGTGGACGGCGGCTACATCGCCGAAGACGACCTGCTGGGCGCCATGGCGGCCTACAACGGCTCGGAGGTGGTGGCCCTCGCGGGCATCGACATCCCGCCGGAGGTCCTGCGCACGGTGCAGGGCAGCGTGGCGCGCATGTACGGAGTCGTGCCCGTGGAGGCCACGCCCACGAGCGTCGTCCTCGCCATCGCCTCGACTCCGACGCCCATCGTCTCCGACGAACTCGTCTTCGTGCTCTCCAAGGAGGTCCAGTTCGTCCTCGCCCGCCATCGCGAGATCGTCGACTGCATCTCCCGGTACTACGGCGACGACTCGTCGGCCGTGGACAACTTCCTCACCGGCATGGAGGAGTTCCAGGCCGAGGCCGCCGTCGGCGTCGAAGAGGACATGGACGAGGCCGCCGTCGCGGCCGCGTCCGCCTCGGCCCCCGTCGTGCGCCTCGTGCAGCTCGTCCTCCTCCAGGCCGTCAACGCGCGCGCCTCCGACATCCACTTCGAGCCGTTCGAGAAGGAGTTCCACATCCGCTACCGCGTCGACGGCGCCCTCTACGAGATGACGCCGCCGCCGAAGTCCCTCGCGCTGCCCGTCATCTCCCGCATCAAGGTCATGTCCGGCCTGAACATCGCCGAGCGGCGCCTGCCGCAGGACGGCCGCATCCAGATCCCCGTCGGCAACCGCCAGATCGACCTGCGCGTCTCGACGCTCCCGACGCAGTTCGGCGAGTCCGTCGTGCTCCGCGTCCTCGACCGCTCCGTCGTCTCCCTCGACCTCGAGAACCTCGGCATGCCCGAGGACGTCTACAATTCGATCGGCGAGGACGTCGAGAAGCCCAACGGCATCATCATCGTCACCGGGCCGACCGGCTCCGGCAAGACCACCACGCTCTACTCCTGTCTGCGCCGCATCAACAAGGAGGGGAACAAGCTGCTCACCGCCGAAGAGCCGGTCGAATACGACATCGACGGCATCGTCCAGGTGCCGATCAATCCGCTCCAGGGCAACACCTTCCCGCTCGTGCTGCGCGCCTTCCTCCGACAGGACCCCGACATCATCATGGTCGGCGAAATCCGCGACCTCGAGACGGCCCAGATCGCCGTGCAGGCCTCCCTCACCGGCCATCTCGTCTTCTCGACCCTGCACACGAACGACGCCTCCGGCGCGGTCACGCGTCTCGTGGACATGAACGTGGCGCCCTACCTGATCGCCTCCACCCTCGAAGCCGTCCTCGGCCAGCGCCTCGTGCGCATGATCTGCGCGAACTGCAAGCGATCCTACGAGCCGACGCCGGAAATCCTCAAGCGCCTCGACCTCTCGCCCGAGCAGGTCGGCGGGCGCCCCTTCTACTTCGGCGCGGGCTGCGACAAGTGCAACCAGTCCGGCTACCGCAAGCGCAAGGGCCTCTACGAGTACCTCCGGATCACCGATCCGCTGCGCGTGCTCATCACCGAACGCAAACCCACCCTCGTGCTGCGCGAAAAGGCCCGCGAGCTGGGCATGCGCACGATGCGCGAGGACGGCATCCTCAACATCTTCGACGGCAACACGACGGTCGACGAGGTGCTGCGCTACACCTGACGAACCCCGGCGGCGCGCCGAGCCGCCTCAGACGACGAACGGAATCACACGACATGGAGAAGATCATCATCGCGGGCAGCGGACCGGCGGGGCTCACCGCGGCGATCTACGCGGCGCGCTCCGGGCTCGCCCCCCTCGTGCTCGAAGGCATGCAGCCCGGCGGCCAGCTCACGCAGACCGAGGTCGTCGAGAACTTCCCCGGCTTCCCCGACGGCATCGACGCCAACGAGCTCATGGCGCGCATGAAGCGCCAGGCGGAGCGGTTCGGCGCCCGGTTCCAGATGGACGAGATGACCGGCGTCGCCCGCACCGAGACGGGCGTCGCCGTCGACTGCATGGTCGGCGGACGCGTCGAAACCGTCGCGCTGATCGTGGCGACGGGCGCCACGGCGCGCAAGCTCGGGCTCGAGTCCGAGGCCAAGCTCGCCGGCCGCGGCGTCTCCGGATGCGCGGTCTGCGACGGCGCCTTCTACAAGGGCAAGGCCGTCGCCGTCATCGGCGGCGGCGACACCGCCATGGGCGACGCGCTCTACCTCGCGCGCATCTGCACGGAGGTGACGGTCGTCCACCGCCGCGACGAATTCCGCGCCTCGAAGGTCATGGCCGACCGCGTGCTCGCGAACCCCAAGATCAAAGTCGTCTGGAACAGCGTCGTCGAGGAGATCCTCGGCGTCGAGGAACGCGCCGTCCGCGGCATCCGCCTCCGCAACAAGGTCACGGGCGAAATTTCCGACGTCGCGGTCTCCGGGGTGTTCGTGGCGATCGGGCACGCGCCCTCCACCGCTTGGGCGAACGGCCTGCTCGATCTCGACGAGGAGGGCTACATCAAGTCCGCCAACGCGCTGACGAACGTCCCCGGCATCTTCGTGGCGGGCGACGTGCAGGACCGCATCAACAAGCAGGCCGTCACGGCGGCGGCCTCCGGTTGCGCCGCGGCGCTCGCCGCCGAACGCTACGTCGACACCGTCGTGGAGTGAACGAGACGATGGGAACCCGGAAGGAACAGAGGTCGGAGAGGTTGGGGGAGGGGCGGGGCTCCTGCCTGGACTCTGGATCCCGGCGCCTCGTATTCGCCTGTCTGGCGCTGGCGCTCGCGCTGCTGTCCGGCTGCGCGCACTGCCCGCTCTGCGGCGGCCCCTGGGAGCGTCCCGCGCCGCCCGTCCCCGTGAAGCCCGCCGACATGCGCACGGCGACGGGGACGGTCGCCTGCCTGGAGCGCGTGGCGATCCTGCCGGCGTTCGAGCTCAAGGTGATGCTCGTGGCCCTCGACCCCTGCGGGAGCGCCGAGCGCGAAGTCCTCGCCGAACAGACGCTCAAGCCCCTCGTCGCGCTGCCCGCCAGCTTCGCCTTCGCCTACGACCACGCGCGGCTGCTGCCCACGCGCTCCTACGGCCTCGAGGCCGAGCTGTGGTCGCAGGGGGCGCGGCTCTTCCGGACGGACACCCAGTATCGCGTCAGCCCCGACGGCCCGGCGGCCAAGGCCGACCTCGTGCTCGTGCGCGAGCCCTGAAGCTAGTCGCTAGCCGCTAGTCGCTAGTCGCTAGCCTAGACAAAGTTTGCGACAAAGCTCACGACAAAGTTTTCTTCCCCCTAGCACCTAATACCTGTCACCTTTCCACACACACACACTAGCCGCTAGCCGCTAGCCGCTGACATCTCCCCCCCCACACACATGCATCGCGACGACATCAAGAAGGTTCTCATCATCGGCTCCGGCCCGATCGTCATCGGACAGGCCTGCGAGTTCGACTACTCGGGCACCCAGGCCTGCAAGGCGCTCAAGGCGTTCGGCTACCAGATCGTGCTGGTCAACTCCAACCCCGCCACCATCATGACCGATCCGGTCATGGCGGACGCCACCTACATCGAACCGCTCAACGTCAAGCGCCTCGAGCAGATCATCGACAAGGAGCGCCCCGACGCCATCCTCCCCAACCTCGGCGGGCAGACCGGCCTCAACCTCTCCCTCGAGCTCGCCAAGGCGGGCATCCTCGAGAAGTACGGCGTGCAGGTCATCGGCGTGAACCTCGACGCGATCGAACGCGGCGAAGACCGCGAGATCTTCAAGGACACGATGGCCAAGCTGGGCATCGACACGCCCCGCAGCGAGATCACCCACACCGTGCAGGGCGCCGAGGAGATCGCCGCGCGGCTCGGCTACCCCGTCGTCGTCCGCCCCGCCTACACCATGGGGGGCACGGGCGGCGGCCTCGTCTACAACCTCGAGGAGCTGCGCACCATCGCGGGGCGCGGGCTCGAGGCCTCCATGACGAAGCAGTGCCTCATCGAGGAGTCGGTGAAGGACTGGGAGGAGCTCGAGGTCGAGGTGGTGCGCGACGCGAAGAACCAGATGATCGCCGTCTGCTTCATCGAGAACATCGACCCCATGGGCGTCCACACGGGTGACTCCTTCTGCTCGGCGCCGATGCTCACCATCGCCCCCGAAGTCCAGGCCCGTCTCCAGGAGTACGCCTTCCGCATCGTCGAGTCCATCGGCGTCATCGGCGGCACCAACGTCCAGTTCGCCCACAACCCCGAGACGGGGCGCATCGTCATCATCGAGATCAATCCGCGCACCTCCCGCTCCTCCGCGCTGGCGTCGAAGGCGACGGGCTTCCCGATCGCGCGGATCAGCGCCAAGCTCGCCGTCGGCTACCGCCTCGACGAGCTGGTCAACGACATGACCGGGACGACGCTCGCCTCCTTCGAGCCGGCTCTGGACTACGTCGTCGCGAAGTTCCCTCGCT
>JAAZAI010000017.1 GCA_012514445.1 Lentisphaerota bacterium | reverse complement strand
GCCGCGCGCGGCGTGCGCTTCACCCAGATGTACAACGCGGCGCGCTGGTCACGCGCTACGAAGCCCGGGCGGCCGCCACCGGCGTCCTGCCCTGGCCGCTTAAACGCGCACCGTGACCGACCTCGCGACTCCCGTGGTCGAAGCCGATCCATGCCGAGTTGATGGCGAAGCGGACTCGACTGAGAGTCCCCAATCGACAAAGGCTATCCGGCCAGTCCGACGAGGCGCATGTAGCCTACGAGCACGCCTTCGAGCAGATGGTCGACCAGACGCGTGCGCAGCAGCAGGAAGATCAGAATGAAGCCGTAGCCGCCGATCTGCAGGTACGGGATCGCCAGCCGGTGCGGCAACAGCATCGCCACGACCTTCGAGCCGTCCAGCGGGGGGATCGGCACGAGGTTGAAGGTCATCAGCACAAGGTTCGTGACGACGTACGCGACAAGGAAGTTGATGGCGATCTCGCCCTTCAAAAACACAGTGCCGTCTGTGGCCAGCGTTATCACCCAGATCAGCGCGGTACCCAGCAGCGCCTGCAGCAGATTCGAGAGCGGCCCGGCGATGGCCGTCATCCAAAACGCCTGGCGGGGATTGCGGCAGCGGCCGATGTTCACCGGCACGGGCTTCGCCCAGCCAAACATGACGCCGGAACCCGAGAGGGCGAGGATCGTCGGCAGGATGATGGTGCCGACGAGGTCGATGTGGCGGACCGGGTTGAGCGAGAGGCGGCCGGCGTCGCGGGCCGTCGGGTCTCCGCAGCGCAGCGCCACCCAGCCATGCGCCACTTCGTGGATCATCACCGCGAACACCAGGGCGACGATGCCGAGGATCTTTGCAAGGAGGTCAACCGACATGGCCTGTCTCGTCCCTTCCCTTTTGCCGCAGCGAATCGATGAATTCGCGCATGTCGCCGGTGGTCTTGCCTTCGAAACACATGCGGTGCCAGATCTCGAGGTTGATCAGAATCCATAGGCGGAAGTTGTGGTCCGCCTTGCCGCCGACGTGCTCGTTGACGAGCCGGTCGATCTCCTCCTGTCGGAAGATGCCGAGGTCGACAAACCGCGACTGCTTGAAGAGCGCCTTCATGAACGGCGCCAGATCCGTGCGCAGCCAGCGCGCGATCGGGAAGCCGAAGCCCTGCTTCGGGCGGTCGATGAGCTCGCGCGGCATATAGCGCGCGGCCACCTGGCGCAGAATGTACTTGAGCTTGCGCCCCTTGAGCTTCAGATCGCAGGGCAGCGACGCCGCGAACTCCGTGACCTTGTGGTCGATCAGCGGCGGCCGGATCTCGATGGAGTGCGCCATGCTCATGCGGTCCGAGATCGCGAGCAGGTGGTCGGGCATGCGCGTCATGAGATCCGTGTAGAGCATCTTGTCGAGCAGCTCCTCGGCCGTGCCGTCGTTGAAGTAGGCGAGGATCTTGCCCACGGAATCGGCGTTGGCGATGCGGTTTTTCGCCTCGCCCGTGAAGAGCGCGGCCTTGTGCTCGTCGGTGAAGCGCAGAAAGCTCATGCTGCGCGCGTAGCGCTCGCCGGCGTCGTAGAACGACATGTCGTTGAGCCATTTCAGCTTCGAGGCGACGCTCTTGTAGCCGAAGGACTCCGGCACGAGGTCGAAGAGGCGACCGAGGACCTGACGCCGGAGAACGGCGGGGATGTGCGAATAGAGCCCCGCGAGCCCCTGCCCGGCGAAGCGGTCGTATCCGGCGAAGTTCTCGTCGCCGCCGTCGCCGCTGAGCACGACCTTGACATCCTTTGCCGCGACCTGCGAGACCAGGTACACGCCGACCCCGAACGGATCCGCCGGCTCGTCCATGTGGTGGATCATCTCGGGGATCTTGTGGATGACGTCGGCCTCGACGATCTCCTCGCGGGCGATCAGGCCGTACTTCGAGGAGATCATGCGCGCCCAGGGCAGCTCGTTGATGTCCTGCTCCTTGACGCCGATGGAAAACGTGTGGAACGGCTTGCCGGAGACGGTCGCCATCATGGCGGTGACGAGGCTGGAGTCGATGCCGCCGCTGAGGAACGAGCCGACGGGCACGTCGCTGAGCAGGTGGAGCTTGACGGCTTCGAGCAGCACCTGCTCCAGCTCGTCGATCAACTCCTTCTCGGAGCCCTTGCGCTTGTTCTTGAACGTGTCGAGCTTCCAGTACTGCCACGTGCGGATCTGCCCCTTTTCGAAGGCGGCGCAGTGGCCGGCCTGGAGCTTGACGATGCCGGCGAAGAGCGACTTGTCGTCTGGCAGATAGCGCAGCGACATGTAGTGCCAGAGCCCTTCGAGGTCGAGGTCGTCGCCGACGATCCCGGCGGCGCGCAGGGCCTTGACCTCGGAGGCGAAGGCGAGCTCGCCGCCGCGGAGGGCGTAGAAGAACGGCTTCTGCCCCATGGGATCGCGAGCCATGAGCAGGCGGCGGCGGCCGGCGTCCCAGAGCGCGAAGGCGAACATGCCGCGGAGGCGCTCGACGCAGGCGTCGCCGCATTCCTCGTAGAGATGGAGGACGACTTCGACGTCGGTTGCCGTGGAGAAGGCATGGCCGCGCGAGACAAGCTCCTCGCGCAGCGCGGGGCTGTTGTAGATCTCGCCGTTGCAGACGAGCGCGAGGCGGCCGTCCTCGCTGAAGAGCGGCTGGCGGCCGCCGGCGAGGTCGATGATGCTGAGGCGGCGCTGCCCGAGGGCGATGCCGTCGGCTTCGTGGAGCCCGCTGTCATCGGGACCCCGGTGCGTCATCAGCGCGCACATGCGCTCGACCTTCAGCCCTGCGTCGGAACCCACGAAACCTGCTATGCCGCACATGTTCACTTGCCTTCCTCGTTCACTTGCCAAGCTGTTTTCGGAGCCGGAGCAGCTTCGTCCGGAGTTCGGGATCGCGCGCGAACGGCAGCTCGTCCGCCGCCGCCTCCAGGTCCTCGGGGTCGCGGGAGCGCAGGCAGAGCCGGGCGAGGAACTCGTGGTTCGCCTCGCTCCAGTACTCGCGGGCGATGACGGCCTCGCGCCAGTAGTCGATCGCCTCGCGCACCCGGCCGTCCTCGGCCATCGCGAGCGCGTGGAGCATCCGGGATTCGCCGTCGTAGGGGTTGAGCGCCACGGCGCGCTTCGCGAAAAACTGCGCGCCGGCCAGGGCGTCCCGGAAGTCCTCGGAGGAACGCGCGGCGGAGGCCTCCGTCAGGGCTCGGCGGGCCGCATACGAGGGGAAGTAGTAGTTGTGGGGATAGAGCCGATCCGCGGCGTGGGCCCGGCGGGCGACTTCGACGGCGGCCTCCGTCTTCTCCACCGGATCGATGACGCCGCCGGAGAACCCGTACTTGGTCTTCAAGTAGAGACGCTGGGCGATGGCGGCCCGGACGGCGTGGACGGTTCCGAAGAGCCCGGCGACGACGAGCAGGCAGCCGACGACGAGCCGGCATCGCCTTCGGAAGCTCGCGGGGAAGATGGACATCGTCGAAGCCTCCTCGTGGAGCGGCTTCAGAGCCAGCTCTCCAGTACTTCGACCATGTCGCCGGGCCGCAGCAGCGGATCCTTCGCCTTGCTCTTCTTGATGCGGTTCAGGTCATGGACTTCCGTCACGCCGTCACGCACGAGCTTGACCTTGCCTCCCGCGAATTCATTGATGTCGCCGGCGGCGACGATCGCCTGCCAGAGCGTGATTCCGTCCTTGTAAGGGAAACCGCCCTTCTTGTTGATGGCGCCGGTGATGAAGTACTCGGGCTCGACCCGCGTGCCGCCAATCAGCGTCACCTCGGGGGTGGTGAAGAGGCCGTTCTTGACGTAGGCGTCGCGGATGGCGCGCTCGGCTTCCGAGGACGTGAGGCCCCCGACCTTGAATTCGCCCAGATGCGGCAGCGTGATGTTTCCGTAGGAGTCGACGATGTCCGTGGCCTGGATCGCGGCGACCGCGCCTGCGCGGACCGTGACCTGCACGTCGTCGTCCTGGCGCAAGGGGCGGACGGTGCTCGTCCGGACGTCGGGATTCTCGGGCAGCCGTGGAGCCCAGGAGCCCGGCACGAGGTTGGGCGAGGGTTCGAAGATCTCGAGGATCGAGGCGCAGCCGCCGAGCAGGGCCGAGGCGGCGAGAAACGTGGCGAGGAGGTGGTGTACGTTGAACTTCATGACTGGACTTCCTCTGCGGGCCTCATGCCTGGCTCTTGGACTTCGAGCTGCTGCGCCGCTTGGTCCTGCCGTTCGACTCGTTGGAGTAGTAGTAATAGTAGTACTGATGCTCGTAGTAGTAGGACGAGTAGTCGTGCGAGGCGTTGATGTTGTTGAGGATGATGCCGACGAGGTTGCCGCCCATGCTCGTGATCATGTCCTTGGCGCGCTTGCAGAGGGCGCGCGGATACTTCCGGTGCTGGATCACGAGGGCCACGCCGTCGGCCAGGCGCGTGAGCTGCGCGGTGTCGCTGACGCCGATCATCGGAGGCGCATCCATGACGACGCGGTCGTAGCGCCTGCGCGCCTCGTCGAGGACGGCCCGCATTTCGTCCGTGTCCATGAGCCCGTAGACGTTGGAGTTGGCGATCTTGCCGGAGGGCAGGAAGTCGAGATTCTCCAGCGCCGTCTTCTGGACCGCCTGGTCGAACGTGGCCTCGCCGACGACGACGTTGCTCAGTCCCGGCACGTTTTCGGTGGCGAGGATCTTGTGCTGGCGGGGGCGGTGGAGGTCGGCGTCGATGAGCAGGACCTTCTCGCCGACTTCCGCGCAGACGTAGGCGATGTTGAAGGAGGTCATCGACTTGCCTTCGCCCGCGCTCGCGCTCGTGAACATCAGCACCTTGCCGTCGCCGAGCTTTTTCGAGGACTTCAGGTTCATGCGGAGCACGCGGTAGACTTCGGAATGCTTTGGCCGGGCCGAGGGGTCGTTGAGCGGCCGGATTTTCTGGGGGATGATGCCGACGACGTTCGAGGCGAGGTACTTCTCGACGTCCTCCACGCTCTTGATCGTCGTGTCGAGATACTCCACGAAGAAGGCGAGGACGATGCCGAAGAAGATGCCGGCGACGACGCTCAACGTGACGTTGAGGGCGAAGTTGGGGCTGATGGGCAGCGGGATTTCGGGGATCTTGGCCGGCTCGATGATCTTGACGCTGGTGGTCGGCATCTGCAAGTCGATGTCGCCGCGGCTCTTGCGATCTTCGAGTGTCGCGCGGCGGTCCCGGAGCATCGCCAGATCCTTGAGCATCTTCTCGAAGGCCAGGGAGACGCCGGAGGAGAGTTCACGCTCCTTGGCGGTCTCCTCGGCCAGCCGGGCGGAGATCATCTCGTACTCGCTCTGCGACTGCTCGTAGTCGATCTTGAGACCGAGCTTGATGTCCGCGACGCGCTCGTAGACCTTCCCCGAGAGCTGCTCGAGGAGGGCCTTCGCCTGGACGACGTCGGGATGCTGGGGGCCCAGGCCGGCCTGCTCCTGCGCGGCGATCTGCATTTCGAGCTTCTGCTTGTCCGAGAGCATCGGCATGAGGGAGTTGTCCCCGATGAGGATGCTCAGCGAGGCGGCGGCCTCGCTGGGGGAGAGCTCGACGATCCGCTCGTACTTGGACTTCTTGAGGCTCGCGGCCATCTGGGCGGTGTTCTTCTCCGCCGTGAGCTGGGCGATCTGGGCGCGGATGGAGGCGGTGCCCGTGTCGATGTCGGAGAGCATCGTGATGTTGTGCTTGCTCCGGAGCGCGGCCAGCTCCTCCTCGGCCTGGGCGATCGTGCGGTCGAGCTCCTTGATCTGCTCGTTGAGCGCCTCGAGGCCGGTCTGCGTCGTCTCGCGGCTCTCGTCCTGGGTCCACTTGAGGAAGACCTTGGCCACCGTGTTGGCCACGTTCGCCGCGTATTTCGCCGCTTCGCCATCCGGCTTGTCCGGCTTGTCGAACTTGACGGTGATCTCGATGAGATCGGTGTCGCGCCGGATGTTGAGAGCGGTCTTGTTCTGGACGAGCTTGACGGTGCGCTCGAAGTTCGTCTTCGCCGTCTGCGTGTTCTTCCAGCCGTAGGCCAGGCCCATCTCGTCGTCGAGGCGCATTTCGCGCACGACCTGCTCGATGACGGGCGATGATTTGATGATTTCGAACTGCGTGCGCAGGAAGATCGGATCGTAACGGTAGAACGACTGGGAGAAGAGCGGGATGTTCGGCTGCTCGCGCTGCACCTGGATGAGCGCCGTCGAGGCGTAGACGCGGGGCATCTGGCGCGTGATCACGATGCCCGTGAGGATCATGAGCAGGGAGACGGCGATGACGATCTCCTTGCGGGCGTAGAGGATCTGCCAGTAGTCGAGGAAGTGGACGGCATCGGCCTGCGCCGGCTGGTTCTGGGGGGTCGGTTCGTTGTTCATCGCCATGTTCCAAAATGAAACCGCCGGTCATGAAGCCGGCGGAGGAAGCGCCCAGAGGGCCGCTGGAGGGAACCTCGGAATCGCGCGGACTAGAGGAAGCGGTAGGTGGCGCTCAGGCCCATCGTGTTCTCGGTGTAGCTCATGTCCACGTCCGATTCGACGTCCTCGTACGTGTAGAAGACCGAGGCGGAGAGCTTCTCGGACCAGCGGTAGATCGCGCTGAGGCGCAGGAAGAGGCTGTCGCGGTCGCCCTTGCCGTCGCCGCCGGTCTTCTCCCAGAGATCTTCGAAGTAGCGGGAGTAGTTCTCGGCATCCGGGTCGACGTCCTCGATGTCGTACGTGCGCATCCGGTATTCGGCGTCGCCCACCAGGCGAAGGTCGCCCTTGCGGTCGACCAGACGGGTGACGTTGGCGTAGAGGGTGGTGTTGTCCTGCGAGCTGTAGGGATACACTTCGCCGAACTCGCGCCCGTACTTGAGGCCCAGGCGGCCGCTGGTGCGCTGGTGCTTGTAGAGAACGAACTCGGCGCGCGAGTCGCCGATCGTCTCGTCGTCCTCGATGTCCTCGGCCTCGTACCAGACGAACTTGTAGCCGGTGCGCGCGTTGAAGAGCACGTTGCCGTTGCCGGAGACGTCGTACTCGAACTGGAATCCGGCCGTGGCGTACTCGACGCCCGTGTCGACGCGGGGCGTCTCGTTGCCGGCGATGGGCTCGGGGTCGAACCCCTCGCCGTTGCTGCGGTCGAAGGCGGTGTATTCGGCGAAGACGCCGTAGGAGAAATGGCGGGTGGTCCGCTTCATGAAGTCCGCGAAGAAGACGTACTCGTCTTCGTCGCCGTAGGCGGCGAGCTCGTCGTCGTCGTAGCGCTTGACGCGCCACTGCGCGCCCACGCGAACCGTGTCGTCGGCCGTGAGCGTCCGGGAGAGCGCCGCGTCGAGCCGGTTGTTGTAGAAGTCGTCGTTGCGCGTCAGGTCGTCGTCCTCGTCAAACGCCGAATCGCCGGGATCCAACTCGTAGTCCTCGCCGTAGTGCCAGTCCTTCTGGCCGCTCCACCAGTAGCTGTCGGAGAGCGTGAACTTCGTCCGGGGGCCCAGATGGAGGTCGGCGTCGGCCCGGAGGGAGTGCGTCCACTCGTTCTCCATGCCGTTCTCGCGCGGATTGTCGTAATCCGTGTAGGAGGGGCTGTAGGAGATGAAGAAGCGGCTTCCATCGCCCATTTCGTGACGCAGGGAGATCGTGGGGGTGATCCACAACTCGGTGTCGTCCTCCTTCTCGAAGCGCTCCTCGACGCCGCGGACCAGGATCACGTGGTCGTCGGAGACCGCGTCCCGGTTGTCGGTCCGCTTGACGCCGATCGTGAGGCTGAGCCCGAGCGGGGAGGTTTTGTCCCCTTCGCCGCCGAACGCGAGGGTCGACAGCGCGACGCCAACGGCGATCGCCGGAATCATGGATGCTTGCTTGATGAATGAGCTCATGGAGATTCCCTTTAAAACAATGCAAAACCGAAACGGCCTGTCAGGCGTTCAGAGTAGCTGAATAACGGCGATGAAGTCAACTATAAAAAGCGATAAAGAGGCTTTCGCCCAGCCAGCGTCATGCGCCCAGCGGCCCGGCGCCGGAGACGATGCCGATTTGCGATTTCATCCGCATTTCCTCGTTCGAGGCGGCCAGGGCCTCCAGCAAATCGTCCAAGTCCCCGGCGATGATCCGGTCGAGGCTGTAGAGCGTCAATCCGATGCGGTGGTCCGTCAGGCGGTTCTGGGGGAAATTGTAGGTGCGGATCTTCTCGCTGCGGTCGCCCGCGCCGATCATGACCCGCCGGGCGGAGCCCATGTGCGCCTCCTCCTGGACCATGCGCTGATCCAGCAGCCGCGCCCGCAACGCCGCCATGCACTTCTCCTTGTTCTGGTGCTGCGACCGCTCCTCCTGGCTCTGCACCACGATGCCCGTCGGCAGATGCGTGATGCGCACCGCCGAGTCCGTCTTGTTGACGTGCTGGCCGCCCGCGCCGCCCGCGCGGTAGAAGTCCAGGCGCAGGTCCTGCGGATCGATCACCAGCTCGTCCTCCTCGTCCGCCTGCGGGAACACCGCCACCGTCGCCGCCGAGGTGTGGATGCGCCCCTGCGACTCGGTCTCCGGAACGCGCTGGACGCGGTGGACGCCGCCTTCGTAGCGCAACACGACGAACGCCCCGTCGCCCTCGACGAGGAAGACGATCTCCTTGTACCCGCCCTTCTCGCCCGGCGCCGCGTCCATCGGCGTGACCTTCCAGCCGCGAGCCTCCGCGTACCGGCTGTACATCCGGTAGAGATCGCCGGCGAAGATCGCCGCCTCGTCCCCGCCCGTCCCCGCCCGGATCTCGATCATCGCGTTGCGCCGCGCGTCGGGATCAGGCGGCATCAGCGCCAGACGAAGGTCGCGCTCGGCCTTCGGCAGCGCGGCCTCCGCCTCGTCCGCCTCGGCCCGCGCCAGCTCCCGGAAGTCGTCGTCCGCATCCGGATCGTCCGCGATGCGCCGCGCGTCCTCCAGCGAGGCGTTCAGCTTCAAGTACGCCGAGAGGAGCCCGGAGAGCTTGCGCAGCGACGCGTGCTCGCGGACCATCTCGCGGTAGCGCTTCTGGTCCGCCGCCGCGCCTGGCGCGGAAAGCGACGCCTCGACCGTCCGCAGACGGCTGGCGATGTTCTCGGCCTGTTGCTTGTCGATCATGGTTCGCCCGCAAAGGAAAGGGGCGCGGCTTGCGCCGCACCCCGTCTGGCGTTCCGGAAGTCTCGGACGCTAATTCGCCTTCGCCTGCTTCGCGGCGTAGCGGCGCTTGAACGAGTCGATGCGACCCTCCGTGTCGATGAACGTCTGCTGGCCCGTGAAGTACGGGTGGCAGGCCGCGCAGGTGTTCACGGTCATGGTCTTCACCGTCGAATTCGTCTCGAAGACGTTGCCGCAGGCGCACGTCACCGTGGCCGGGCCGTATTCAGGATGCGTTCCCTTTTTCATGTAGAAATGTCTCCCTTACTGGATGGCGGCCTTCGCCTGCGCGACGAGCCCGGCGAACCCCGCGGGGTCCGAGACGGCGAGATCGGCGAGCACTTTGCGGTTGAGCTGCACGCCGGCCTTCGTCAGGCCTTCGATGAAGCGGCTGTAGGTGATGCCCTGGGGCCGGACCGCCGCGTTGATGCGGGCGATCCACAGGGCGCGGAATTCGCGCTTGCGCAGCTTGCGGTGCACGGTGGCCATGGCCTGGGCGCGGTTGACCGCCTCCGTGGCCTGGCGGAACAGCTTGCTGCGGTTGCCGCGGAATCCGCTGGCGAGTTCGAGACGGCGGCGGCGGCGTTCACGCGAAGCCGGCGCATTGGTGGCTCTTGACATGGGTCTTCTCCTCTAGTCCTGATGTTGAAGGTTTGCTTGCGGGCCGCTCAAGAGGCGAGCAGCTTCTTGACGCGCTTCTGCTCCGGCGCGGAGAGAACCGCCATGCCGCGCAGGTTGCGCTTGCGCTTCCGGGACTTGCAGCTCGCCAGATGGCGTTTGCATGCGCGCGAGGAGACGACCTTCCCGGTCGCCGTGATCTTGCAGCGCTTCGACGCTGCCTTGTGGGTCTTCTTCTTGGGCATTGCTGACTCCGTTTGAGCGCACGCGCGACGTTCGCGCGGCGCGGGGTGGGTTCGCACGTTTCCAGATGCACAGCCGCTCCGGCTCGGCGGGACGCCGCTCTTTTGGCCCCTGTTCGCTTCCCGGACGCACGGAGTGTCGGCGTCCACCGGGGCTTGACGCCTCGGCCGGCTGCAGGGAAGAGCCTCGTCTTCGCCGTCGGAGAAACTGGTGGAGCGGATGAGATTCGAACTCACGACCCCTACGTTGCGAACGTAATGCTCTACCAACTGAGCTACCGCCCCAGCATCTCTGACGTGGAAAAACAGAACGCGAATGTATCATACCACGCCCCGGCGATGCAAGAGGAAAAACGGGCCAAGAAACTTGTTGAACCGTTGCACGGGCGCGAGTACAATCCCAGCCATGAAAACGATCAATGCGTTCCCGGCCGCCTTGGCGGCGCTGATGCTCGTCGGCTGCGGCCGGCAATCGACGGACAAGCCCGCGGGCGAAGCCAAGCCCGACGTCATCAAGATGACCTACAGCGTCTTCTTCCCGCCCACCCACGTGCAGGCGGCCCTCGCCCAGCAGTGGGCGGACGAAATCGGCGCGCGCACGGACGGCCGCGTCAAGATCACCGTCTTCGCCGGCGGCGCCCTCACCAAGGCCGACCAGTGCTACCAGGGCGTCGTGGACGGCATCTCCGACATCGGCATGAGCGCGTTCGCCTACACGCGCGGCCGCTTCCCCCTGCTCGAAGGCCTCGACCTGCCGGTCGGCTACCCCGACGGCGTCGCCGCCACGCGCCTCGCCAACGAACTCGTGGCGAAGTACGATCCGAAGGAACTCCACGACGTGAAGACGCTCTACCTCCACGCCCACGGCCCCGGCGTCCTCGCCTCGAAACGCCCGGTCCACACCCTCGACGACATGAAGGGGCTCAAAATCCGCGCCACCGGCTTCTGCTCCAAGATCGCGGAGGCGTTGGGCGGTTCCCCGGTGAGCATGCCGCAGGGCGAGACGTACGAGGCGCTCCAGAAGGGCGTCGTGGAAGCCACCTTCTGCCCGATGGAGACGCTCAAAGGCTGGAAGCAAGGCGAAGTGATCCAGAGCGTGACGGACTCCTCCTGCATCGGCTACACCACCGCGTTCTTCGTCGTGATCAACCGCGACAAGTGGGCATCCCTCCCCGCCGAGATCCAGAACGTCTTCGAAACGGTCGGCGCCGAGTGGATCGCCAAGCACGGGCAGGCCTGGAACGACGCGGACGCGGAGGGCCTCGCGTTCATCACCGAGATGAACCGCACCGTCCTGCCGCTCGCCCCCGCCGAGCAGGAGGCGTGGATCGGCAAAGTCACGCCGCTGCTCCAGGCCTTCGCCGACAAGGCCGTCCAGGCCGGTCTGCCGGGCGACGCCTTCCTCGCCGACCTGAAGGCCGGCGTGGCCACCGCGCGCGCCGCCAAGACCGGAGAGTGAGCCGATGCCGCACCCGGAACACAAGCCCCTCGGCCTCTTCTGGCGCGGCGTGGTTCTGCTCGGCCGCGTCATGACCGCGACTGCCGCCCTCGCCCTCGCCGCCACGATCCTCGTGATCTGCGTGGACGTCGCGCTGCGCACGGCCGGGCATCCCGTCAAAGGCGCCTACGACCTCGTCCGGATCTTCGGCGCGATCACCATCGCCTGCGCGCTGCCGCTGACGACCGCCGTGAAGGGCCACGTGGCGATCGAGTACTTCTTCCAAAAGCTGAACCGCACCGGGCGGCTGGTGGTGGATTCGCTCATGCGCCTGATCATGATCGGCGCCTTCGCGCTGGCGGCCTGGGAGTGCGTGGGGTACGGCAACCGCTTCCTGCGCAACCGACAGGTCACCGACACGATCGAACTGCCGATCTTCTGGCTTCCCTGGCTGATGGCGGCCGCGTTTGGGCTGTCCGCCGTCATCGTGACTTTCCATCTGCTCCACCCCGGACGGGAGATGATCCGCCCATGACGCCCCTGACCATTGGAACACTCGGATGCCTCGCGCTGCTGCTGCTGCTCGTCTGCAGCCTGCCCGTGGGGCTCGTCATGGGAATCGTCGGCGCCGCCGGCTACGCCTTCGTCGTCTCGGGCAAGGCGGCGCTGGCCATGCTCTCGGCCGATCTCTACGACGTCTTCTCGAACTACAGCCTGACGGTCATCCCGCTCTTCGTCTTCATGGGCCAGGTGGCGTTCCACACCGGCATCAGCGGGCGCCTCTTCGCGGCCGCGAACTGCTGGATGTCCTCTCTGCGCGGCGGCCTGGCGATGGCCACCGTGGGGGCCTGCGCGGCCTTCGGGGCGATCTGCGGCTCCGGCCCGGCGACGGCCGCGACCATGGCGGCCGTCGCCCTGCCGGAGATGCGACGCTACCGCTACGACGACGCGCTGGCCAGCGGCACCGTGGCGGCGGGCGGCAGCCTGGGCATGCTCATCCCGCCCAGCGTCGTCTTCATCGTGTACGGCATCCTCACGGAGCAGTCGATCGGCAAGCTCTTCATCGCCGGGATCGTCCCGGGCCTCCTCGTGTCCATTCTCTTCTGCGCCACGATCAGCGCGATCTGCTGGTTCAATCCGAAACTGGCGCCGGCGACCGTCGCCGTGAGCTGGCGCGCCCGCGTCCGCTCGCTGGCCGGCGTGCTCGAAACGCTCGTGCTCTTCGCCTTCGTGATGGGCGGCATGTTCGCCGGGTGGTTCACGCCGACCGAGGCCGCCGCGATCGGCGCCGCCGGCAGCGTGGCCATCGCCGCCGTCGGCGGCCACTGCTCGCTTCGGATGCTGTGGACCGCGGCGCAGGAGACGCTGCGCACCTCCTGCATGGTGATGACGATCGTGGCGGGCGCCACGATCTTCGGCCACTTCCTGGCCGTCACGGGCCTGCCGATGCAGTTCGCCGCCATGCTGGCCGGACTCCCCGTGCCGCCCTGGGTGGTGGTGGCGCTGATCATCGCCTTCTATCTCGTCGCCGGCTGCTTCATCGATTCGCTGGCGCTGATCCTGCTCACCGTGCCGATCTTCCACCCCGTGATCCAGGGCTTCGGATACGATCCGATCTGGTTCGGGGTGATGATCGTGCTCGTGACGCAGATGGGCGTCATCACGCCGCCCGTGGGCGTGAACGTCTACGTCGTGAGCTGCATCGAGCGCAGCATCCCGCTGCAGACCGTCTTCCGCGGCGCCATGCCCTTCCTGCTGGCGCTGCTCGTCGCCAGCGCGCTGCTCGTCTGCTTCCCGGGGATCGCCACGTGGCTCCCCGGCCGCATGCGCTAACCCCGAACCCACCAGGAGGACCGCCATGGATCCATCCGACCTGCGCCGAGGCCACTACCGGAAAATCCTGTTCTGCACGGATTTCTCCGACAACGCGGACTTCGCGTTCGACTTCGCCGTCGACGCCGCGATCCGCAACACCGGCTGC
>JAAZAI010000119.1 GCA_012514445.1 Lentisphaerota bacterium | reverse complement strand
GCCCTGCGCGCCGCCGGGCAACCCGTCGTAGCCGGGTTGGTACTCCGCAGCGGCGCGCCGCGCGCGCCCGCCACGGCTGGGGGGCACAATCCTTTGCTCCCGCGGCGGCCAAGGGACTGGCCGCCCTTCATTGCCGCGGCCCGGCAGGAGGGGCATGATCGCCGAGCGTTTATTATAATCTCGAACAGAAATTCCAGATTACAAAAAACGCCGCGTCACCGATGTCGCTCGCGCTCAGAGCGGGGCAGCGGCTGGAGCCGGGGTCGCCAGCCCCGGAATCGTCCGGCCTCGACGAGGCCGGCTACAGAGCTTGGCACCGTGCGCCCGCCACGCTGGAGGGGCGCAATCCCTTGCGCCCGCGGCGGCGGCTGACCGATATTCACGAATTGCTGGATGACGCTTGACTTTCACGCACGCCATGCCCGATGATACGAACATGAAAGTTAAGCAAGAGGTGGATAAAAAGCTTGTCCCATTGATGATATGCCTTGTTGCGCTGTTGTCCTTTTTCATCGTCAAGGGGGTGGGGCGAGTCAGGGAAAATATTGAAAAAGGCCGAATTCAAAGAAATATAGACTGGTTGGAGCGCTGCCAGAAAATTCGTAGCGGGATGTCGTATCGTGACGTTGTCAGTATGCTGGGAGCGCCCGAATATCAGTCGCAAAGCGGGGAGGGTGGAGATTTCATGATGTTTTATAGGCCACCCATCCCCGGCTTTTCAATCAGCCCTGAGAAGAAACTCGTCGTGTCGGAGTTCGTTGTTGACCTTAAGGACGCAAGGGTAACCTATTTTACGCTTGGATATGAATGAGCGCTGCGTTCAGCGCAGTTCGACGAGCGCGCGCTCGAACACGGCGGCGCAGTAGCCGCAGCGGTGGCAGCGCCGGTCGCAGGTCGAGACGGTCTGGAACCAGTCCGCCGGGAAACGCGCATTGTCGACAACGTGCGGCGCGAGCAGCGGCGAGAAGCCCGGCTCCATGAGGTCGAGCAGGTTGCCGGCGTAGCGGCCGCGCGCATAGGCGCCGATCACCACGTGCGGACGTTCGTGGAGGCGCGTCGCGAGCTTGACGAGGTCGACCTTGCCCTCGTAGTGGTGGAGGTCCTCGGGACGGATCCAGGTGGACTGGAGGATCGCCGGCCAGTTCGCGCGTTCCTTGAGGAAGTTCCAGCACGTGTAGGGCATGAACCCCGGCATGTTCTCGGCGGCGGCGACTTCGGGCTCGTGGGCCACGAGGTTGTCGTGGAAGGTCTGGCCGGAGCAGTCGCGCAGGCAGCCGCTGTTGGCGAGCAGCACGAGCTTCTTGCCGTGCTCCTCCGCCCACGCCTTGAGATCGGCGAGGTGTTCGAGATCGCGGTTGAAATCGCGCCGTACGTGGTAGCTGTCGAAGCGGTCGGCCAGATACGCCATGCCGGCGACGGTGCCGATGCGCATGTTGACGGAAGCTCGGACGTCGATCGTCGGGAACTGGCGCTTGATCATCCACGCGATGGCGGGGGATGTGGTGGTCGCCACCTCGACGCCGCCGACGTGCTCCTCCGCGTAGCGCAGGATGCGCACGACCTCCTCTTCGAGCGCGACGCTCATGGCCTCGCCGCCGTAGCAGTTCGCGTTGAAGAGGATGTCGAGCCGCTTGCCCATCGCGCGCAGCCGCGACAGGTCGTCCGCGAAGCGTTCGAACGCCGCGGCGTCCAGCCGGCCGTTTTCGAGCCCCACGGGCGAGCGCCCGCTGGCGTGACCGGGCCAGGCGAAGAAGACCTCGGCGACGGCGTCGCCGAACGGGGCGACGAGGTCGACGAAGGACTCTTCGTCCGGGGCGGCGAGCTGGTAGCCGACGGCGAGACCGATCATGGCTAGTCGGCCTCGAACTTGACGGGCGGCTTCGCAGCGGGCGCGGCTGGCGCCGCAGCGGGGGCGGGAACGGGCGCGGAGTCCGTGGGATTGACCGGGCTGTCCTTCGCGATATGTTCCCAGTCGACCTTCCACGCCGGGCGGCGGCGGAAGGGCTTTTCGAACTTGTTGTCGACGGCGCCGCGGGCCTCCATGGCGATCATGCAGGCTCGGGTGCAGCCGCGCGCGCCGCAGACGGCCTGCCCGGTGTTGTAGAGGTTGCGCGGCTTCTTGAAGAACGGGCTCCACCAGCCCGGCTTCTTGCGGATTCCGTTCCAGGGTTCGACGTAGTCGGGCATGCCGTTGTCGGCGGTCTTGATTTCGGCACCGACGAAGCAGGTGTTGCAGCGATCCATGTCGACGTCGGCCCATTCGACGTCGTAGCCCCCGAGCTTGGCCTTGACGGACTTGACCTTGGGGATCGCGCCGGCGGGGCATTGCGCCACGCAGGCCATGCAGCGGTTGCAGAGCGTGCCGGGCTTCATGACGGGATCCGGCTCGAGTTCGGCATCGGTGATGACGATGCCGACGCGCTGGCGGGGCCCGAACTGCTTTGTCAGCAGCATCTTGCTCCAGCCGATCTCGCCGAGGCCGGCGAGATAGGCCGCGATGCGCAGATGGACGGCCACGTCGGGGATCGCGCGGCCGGGTGCGACGGGGACGCTGAAGTTCTTGCGGTCCCTGCCGACGTTGTCGATGGCGCGCCAGTCGCTCTGGTGTCCGTAGGGGATCGCCTCGTGGCCTTCGTCTTCGATGCGCTTGGCGAGATTGATGACCGTCATCGGCATGTAGAGGTACGTGATGCCGCCGTAGCCCATCGCGGAGTAGTTGCTGAAGAAGGTGCCTTCTTCGACGCCGCGGAGGCTGCCCCGCATCACGCGGAAGGCCATGGCGATGACGCTCTTCGCCTCGGGCATGATCTGACGCGGATCCTGCTGGATGGGCGCGCCCTCCCAGCGTTCGATGTTGCCGATGGCCACGGCGTCGGCGCCGAATTCCAGCGCCATTTCCTTGACTTTCTGTGCGGTGAGCATGATGGTTCTCCTAGTTTTCTATCCGGGGTGAAGGGGAGGGGGCGTTGCGCTGCGGGGTGCGCGTCAGGGGATCTGCTCCAAGTGGCGGCAGAGGCGTTTGGCCTCGGCGACGACGCTGCGCAGCAGCGCGTCGGCGGAGCCGGCGTCGGCGGCGTAGCTCGCTCCGAGGGTGCCCGCGAAGCGCCCCGCGGCGTTGTGGAGCGGCACCGCCACGCGGTGAAGCCGCGCATCGCTCAGCGCGATGGCGCCTGCGCGCCGGGCTTCGGCGAGAAAGGCGTCCAGCGCGTCGGCGTCGCGCCAGGGGCCGGTGGCCGTCTCGCCGTATGGGTAGCGGCGGGGGAAGTCGGCCACCTCGGGCTGGGGCGCGAAGGCCTGGAAGCAGAGCGTCGAGGCGGACGTGTGCGGTGAGAGGCGCATGGCGGGGTTGATCTCGACGTGGTCGGGGTGGCTGGGATGCAGCCGCATGGAGACCTCGACATCGCCTGCTCGCCATTCGGCCAGGATGACGGTCGCGGCGGGCTGCGCCTCGTGGAGGGCGCGAACGGAGCGCTCGGCGATTTCGCGCCACTGGCGGCGGGAGCCGGCGTTGGCGAGCGACTCGACGGCGGGCCCCAGAGCGTAGCGCACGGGCGCGGCGCGGCGCACCAGATACCCTTGCGCCACGAGCGTCCGCGCCAGATTGTGCGCCGTGGGCTGCTTGATGCCCAGCGCCTCCGTGATGTCCGGAACGCGGACGCCATCGGTTGAGGCCGCGGCCATCTCCAGGATCTTCAGACCCCGGGTCAGCGCCTGGACGAGATCAGTTCCCGCCATTCATCCTCCATGATGATAATTGTTTCATCGATGTGGATAATATCAAATTTCCGCGGTCGATGTCAACGCCTGCTTTTCCCTGGGCGTGTCGCGGTCGGGCGGAGCCGCCGTTTTGGGGCGCTCAAGCGCGCCCCTTCGCTAGTGGATTTCTGCTATGTTTTCGACTCATCTGCAATGCGATTGCAGATTAGGCTGGCAGGGCGGATATTTCTGCCTCGGCGTCCACTAGCGGAATTGGCGCGCTTGAGCGCCTCGGCGGGTCTTATCCCAACCGGCTTGGTCCGGCGGCGATGGTCTGCGCCCAGGCGTTGTTTCGCAGGCAGTTATCGCGGGTGGCCACTTGGGGCACCGAATCGGGAAACCCGCTGAGCACCAGTGTGCGGCCAGCTGCCAAGCGCTCGGTGGCGACGTGGCCGCTCGGCTTGTAGCCTGCCAGCCCCCAGGGAAGCATGTAGATCATGCGAGCGCGGGGCAGGTCGGTCAGAGCCCTTGCCACGTCACGCTCGGCGGACGAGATGAATCCACTGATCGGCACGGCTCCCTGTTGCACCTGCTCCAGAATTTCCGCGACCGCCGCCGCCAGCGCATTTCCCTCAAGCCGCCTTGAGAGCACCACCGGCAGCAACCACGGGTAGTCGAGGATCGTCGGATCGCCATATGCGGTCCACTGCGTGTCCGCGGGCAAACGCGCGTGCGCGAGGGCGCTCTGGCGGCGAAACCATTGGGGGTTGTCGTGGCGGAGCTGCCAGCGCACGGGGTTGTCGATGACGTACGCGCGAAATTCGTCGAACACGGGTTGCGAAAAGGCGATGTAGTCATGGTACCCATCTTCCCAAACCCGAAGCGACGGTTCGCCTCGCAGGCTGCGGATGGCCTGTCGGGCTCGAGCCTTGAAACGGTTCACGAGTGTGCCGAGGTGGAGCGTGGCGCCGCCCCTGCAGACGAGGATCGCATGCACGTGATCGGGCATGACGGCGAGGTGTCGCAGGCTGTAGCTGGGGTCGTCGGCGGGGATGCGCTCCGCAGCCTTCACGACGGCTTCGCCCTCGGGTTTCAGATGGATGCGCCCGCCAGAAACTTCGGAAAGCAACGGTCGCCGCGGTTCCGTGGCGAAGGTGATGAAGTAGAAGCCTGTGCCGCGGTAGTCGTGGCTGGGGAGGCGCCTGTAGTTCATGTTTGGAGCATAGCACAGCGTTGGCCTAAGCGGCAAGGCAAACGGCGGCCGGAGCCGCCGTTTGTGGCGCTCAAGCGCGCCCCTTCCGCTAGTGGATTTCTACTTTGTGGCGCTCAAGCGCGCCCCTTCCGCTAGTGGATTTCTACTTTGTGGCGCTCAAGCGCGCCCCTTCCGCTAGTGGATTTCTGCTTTGGGACGTTCGGATCGCCCCAGGAGACGCAGGAGTCCGTCGAGAATGGTCAGCGGATGCGGAGGGCAGCCGGGGATGTACAGATTGACGGGCAGGATGTCGGCAACCCCGTTGCAGGCCTCCGGGTGGTCGATGTAGGGTCCTCCGGAGATCGCGCAGGCGCCGACGGCGATGACGATCTTCGGCGAGGGCACGGCCGCGTAGGTCTTCAGCAGCGCCGCCTTCATGTTCTGCGTGACGGGTCCGGTGACCAGCAGTCCGTCCGCATGGCGCGGCGACGCGACGAACTGGATGCCGAAGCGACCCAGATCCCATGCCAGGGTGTTGAGCACGTTGGAGTCGGCTTCGCAGGCATTGCATCCGCCGGCGCTGACTTGACGCAGTTTCAGGGATCGGCCGAACAATTTGCGAATGTCCATGTCCAGGGCATCGTCGCGGGGCAGGGCCGAGGCATCGCCGACGGCCAGCAGATCCTCGCGCCGACGGGCCGCCAGTTGATAGGCGTCGGTCAATGCGATAGCCTGCTCTGGGCAGGCCTGGGCGCAGGCGCCGCAGAAAAGACATTTCCCCATGTCGATGACGGGCTGGTTGTCGCGGATGGCCATCGCCCCTGTCGGGCAGGCCTCCACGCAGGCACGGCAGTCTTTGCGGCACTTGCCGGCGTCGAGAACGGGGTGTCCCCGGAATCG
>JAAZAI010000118.1 GCA_012514445.1 Lentisphaerota bacterium | reverse complement strand
GGCGAAGCCAACCCGCGCAAGACAAGCCCTTCGACAGGCCGGTGCAGTAGAGACTGCGCTCACTGGCGTGCTTAGGACAAGCCCGCATCCGCACCAACTCGCGACACCCCAGAAACTGACCGGGTACCCTTGCGCGAGCAAATTCGCTTGCGCGGAAATGCTGGAACGGAGTATAGTAATGGCTCATTCACCCACAGGGGACGCATGAGGCGGCCCCTCTCGGCAAAACGGAAGGAAGACACGACACATGAAATCGATCAAGGGAACGCAGACCGAGAAGAATCTGCTCAAGAGCTTTGCCGGCGAGTCCCAGGCTCGCAACCGCTACACGTTCTTCGCAAGCGTGGCCAAGAAGGAGGGATTCGTGCTGATCTCGGACATTTTCGCCGAGACGGCCCAGCAGGAGAAGGAGCACGCCGAGCGCATGTTCAAGTGGCTCGAGGGCGGCATGCTCGAGATCACCGCCAGCTACCCGGCGGGCCGGATCGGCACGACGGCCGAGAACCTCGAGGCCGCCGCCGGCGGCGAGCACGAGGAGTGGTCCGATCTCTACCCCGCTTTCGCGAAGACCGCCGAGGAGGAGGGCTTCAAGGAGATCGCGGTCATGTACCGCATGATCGCCAACGCCGAGAAGTACCACGAGCAGCGCTACCGCAAGCTGCTCGAGCGCGTGAAGAACGGCACGATGTTCGTGAACGGCGCCCCGACCCGCTGGCGCTGCCGCAACTGCGGCTACATCCACGAAGGTCCCGAGGCGCCTGTGAAGTGCCCCGCGTGCCTCCACGAGCAGGCGCACTTCGAGCGCTTCGCCGAGACGTTCTGATGAGAGTCGCCGGCGGCCAACTCCGCGGAAGGAGCGTTTCGGCGCCTGCCGCGGGGGATGTGCGGCCGACGCAGGACGCGGTCCGGGAGGCGGTGTTCTCGATGCTCGCCAACCTCCTTCCCGGCTGCGCCTTCCTCGATCTCTTCGCCGGCTCCGGCTGCGTGGGGATCGAGGCCTGGAGCCGCGGCGCCGCCCGCGTCGCCTGGATCGAACGAGCCCCCGCCGTCGCGCGCGCGCTACGGAAAAACGTCGCGGCGCTCTGCGGCGAGGAGGCGGGGCCCGTTTTGCAGACGGACGTGATCGCCTGGCTGACGCGACCGGCGCCGGAGGGCGAGGCGTTCGACATCGTCTACGTCGATCCGCCCTACGCCGAAGCCCCCGCCCTCGTACGCCAGGTGCTCGACCTGCTGCCCGCGTCCGGGCGACTCGCCCCTCGCGCGGTCCTCGTGGCCGAGCAGCGCGCGGACGCGCCGACCCCGGAGGCCCCCGGCTGGGAGCTTCTCACCCGCCGCCGCTACGGGCAGACCGGCATTCTGCTTTTCCGCAGGTCCGAGGAGGCCTGACGCCATGCGCGGACCCAGCACCATCATCTATCCCGGCACCTTCGATCCGCTGACCCTGGGACACCTCGACCTGCTCGAGCGCGCCTGCGGGCTCTTCGACAAGGTGATCCTGGCCATCTCCGCGAACACCACGAAGTCCGGCTGGATGTTCTCGGCCGACGAGCGCCTGGCGATGGCGCGCGAGGTCGTCGAGAGGATGGACAACGTCTCCGTGCAGATCATGGACGGCCTGCTCGTCGACTTCGTGCGTCATTGCGGCGCCCGGGTCGTCCTGCGCGGCCTGCGCGCGTACAGCGACTTCGAGTACGAGTTCCAGATGGCGCTGACGAACCGCAAGCTGGCCCCGGAGATCGAGACGCTCTTCATGATGCCCAAGGAAGACCACAGCTACGTGAGCTCCAGCACCGTCCGCGAAGTCGCCCGCTATGCCGGCGACACGAGCCTCTTCGTCCCGCCCGCCGTCCAGCGCCACATCGAGCGCAAGGTCGTGCTCTCCCGCCTCAACGCCAAGCCATGATCCTGCAAACCGCCAATCTCACCGAGGCCGGCGCCCGTTTCGCCGGCGAAGAGCCCCAGGACGCGTTCGGCTGGCCCGACGACGGGTCGGAGATCGTCCATCCGGCCACCCCTCTGCGCTGGAGTTTCGTCGCGAAGCTCTTCGGCACCGAGCTGCTGATCGAAGGGCGCGTCTCGGCCCGTTTCGAGGGCATTTGCGCGCGCTGCGGGCGCCCGCTGGCCCTGGACCTCTCGGAGCCCCTCTGCTTCTCGAAGGAAATTCCGGGAGAAAACGCGGAAGTGGACTTGACTTCCGACCTCCGAGAGGCTATTCTACTTGCCCTTCCAAACCACCCGGTCTGCGGACCGGGGTGCAAGGGCCTCTGCCCCCGCTGCGGGAAGCCGTTAGCCGATGGCCCTTGCCCATGCGCCGACTCCACGGGAGCCGGCGCGTGGGATGTCCTGGACAAACTGATCCCGCCGCAAACCTCCACCACACCGAAATCGGAGCCCCCCCATGGCCGTACCAAAACGCAAAAAATCAAAGATGCGCGTCCGCATGCGCCGCGCGCAGAAGAAGGCCGAAATCGCCAACGTGACCGTCTGCCCTGACTGCGGCGCGCCGGCTGAATCGCACCGCGCCTGCAAGAAGTGCGGCATGTACCGCGGCCGCAAGGTCCTGACGATCAAGACCGAAGAATAGGCAGGATCCGTCCATGCGGATCGCGGTCGATGCCATGGGTGGCGATTTCGCCCCGCGCGAAATCGTCAAAGGCGCAGTCGAGGCCTCCCGGAAACTCTCCGGAGACCTCGACATCGTGTTCGTTGGCGATGAATCCGCCATCCGGGCGGAGCTCGCCGCCAACCACGCTGAGCCCTCCGGCCGCCTCCGCATCGTCCACACCACGCAGGTGATCGCCATGGGCGAGCCCCCGGCCCAGGCGGTGCGCATGAAGCGCGACTCGTCGATCTACCGGGGCATGGAGCTCGTCAAGAACGGCGAGGCGGACGCGTTTCTCTCGGCCGGGAGCACCGGCGCGATGGTCGCGGCCGCGATCTTCGTCCTGCGGCGCATCCCCGGCGTCAAGCGCCCCGCCATCGGCACCGTCCTGCCCACCGTCGGCCGCCCGGTCTTGCTCATCGATGCGGGGGCGAACACCGACTGCGACGAGAACGAGCTCGAACAATTCGCCCTGATGGGCAGCCTCTACTCCCAGGCCATCCTCGGGCAGTCAAGCCCGTCCGTGGGCCTGCTGAGCATCGGCGAAGAGGATCTCAAGGGCAACGGCGTCACCAAGAAGACCTTCGAGCGCCTCCGCGGCAACGCGGCGATCGCCTTCCGGGGCAACGTCGAAGGTCACGACGTCTTCGAGGGGGACACCGACGTGATCGTCTGCGACGGCTTCGTCGGCAACGTGCTGCTCAAGACGGTCGAGAGCGCGGCGCGCACCATCGCCCACTGGATGAAGCTGGAGTTCAAGGCCAACCCCATCCGGCTCTTCGGCGCCATCTGCCTCTCCGGCGCGCTGCGCAGCATGAAGAAGCGCCTCGATCCGGACATCTACGGCGGCGCCCCGCTTCTCGGCGTCAACGGCACCGTCATCATCACCCACGGATCGTCTTCCCACAAGGCCATCTTCCACGCCATCCGCGTCTCCGCCGAAGCGGCCCGGACGCGGGTGTACGCCAAGATCTCCGACCAGCTGGCATCCCTGGCTCGCCAACCCTAGGCCGCCCATCCCAGCGCAACCCCCTTGAGACGCGACATGCTCACTCCTCTTACCAACAAGACCGCCGTCATCTCCGGCATCGGCACGTGGGTTCCCGAAAAGGTGCTCACCAACGACGACCTCTCCAAGATCGTCGACACGAACGACGAGTGGATCACCACCCGCACCGGCATCCGCGAGCGCCACATCGCCGCGCCCGGCGAAAGCTGCTCCGACATGGCCGCCAAGGCCGGCGCCGCCGCGCTTCGCAGCGCCGGTGCCGACCCGGCCGAGATCGACCTGCTCGTCGTCGCCACGGTCACGGCCGACCACTGCATGCCCTCCACCGCCTGCCTTGTGCAGCCCAAGCTCGGCCTCGTCAACGCGACCTGCTTCGACATCTCCGCCGCCTGCTCCGGCTTCGTCTACGCCCTCGACATCGCCCGCCAGTACATCCTCACGGGCGCCGCCCGCAAGGCCATGGTCGTCGGCGCCGAGAAGATGAGCGCCATCCTCGACTGGCAGGACCGCGGCACCTGCGTGATCTTCGGCGACGGCGCCGGCGCCGTCGTCCTCGAAGCGGGCGACGGCGCCTCCCGCGGCATCGTCTCCACCGCCATGGGCTCGGACGGCAGCCTCGCGAATCTCATCCGGGTCGAGGCGGGCGGCTCCGCCCTCCCCGCCTCCGTCGAGACGGTCCAGAACCGGCAGCACTTCATCAAGATGGAGGTCAACCAGGTCTTCAAGTCCGCCGTCCGCGGCATGGCCGAGATCTCCGAGAAAGCCCTCGCCTTGGCGGGCATCGCCTCGGCGGACCTCAAGGCCGTCGTGCCCCACCAGGCCAACGTGCGAATCATCAGCGCCATCGCCGAGAAACTCGCGATCCCGATGGACAAGGTCGTGCTCAACCTCGACCGCTACGGCAACACCACCGCCGCCTCCATCCCCCTCGCGCTCGAAGAGGCCGTGCGCGGCGGCCGCATCCAGGACGGCGACTTCATCCTGCTCGTCGCCTTCGGCGCCGGCCTCACCTGGGGCGCCACCGTCATCCAGTGGGGTCGGTAGCGTAGACGTTCCCGGGATGCATACGGGACAAGGTTGACCTGATTGACCTTGTTGACATCGTTGCTTTCAGCGTCAAAACGATGGCTCAAGCAAGTTTTCCTGCTGATCCTCGCGAGTCTGCCGTCATGCGAGTCGCTCGCTACGAAGTCAACCTCGTCAACCTGGTCAGCCTCGTCAAACGAAGCCAATCACACGCTTCCCGGAAAGCTCCCCCTGCCATTTGCGTCAGGGCGACGTCGCGTCGTCCTGCTCTTTCC
>JAAZAI010000117.1 GCA_012514445.1 Lentisphaerota bacterium | reverse complement strand
TTATCAGGCACCTGAGAGGCCTTTTGGGGGACACTTTCAATGCGTCCCAGAGGGGACGCATCTGAGCGCTATCTTTCTGTATTCGAAATTTCCTAGGTTTCGATGGTGACAGCAGCTTGAGCTACGTAAAATCTGTGATTGTGAGCGAAAAGTTTTCGATCTAGGGTTGCGTCATCGTCTCCGTGATAGTGAAAGAAATCTTTCGATGAATCTGATTGAAAGAATAGCACAGCAGTTTTCAGGAAGCAACGTACAAATTCCCGGGTGAGAGGATGGGTGCAATTGCGTGCAATTGGGTGCGAGTCAACGAACTTGACTCGCGGCGCGGAGGGCTTCGAGCACTTCGTCCACGCGGATGAGCGCCAGGCAGCGCCGGCCGCAGCCGGCGTCGCCCACCTGATGGCAGGGTGCGCACCCCGCCGCGGTCTGGTGGTGCACGACGAAGGCGCGTTCGCCCTCGGGCGCCCAGAGCGGCAGGCGGCTTCCGCCCTCGATGACGACGAGCGGCTTGTCAAGCGCGTCGGCGAGATGCATCGGCCCGGTGTTCACGGTGACGACGGCGCCGCACTTGGCGAGGAGGGCGACCCACTTGCGCACGCCGTCCGCTTCGCGGCATTCCACGTCGTCGGCACCGCAGCCCGCCGCCGCGAGCGCGGCTGCGCGTTCCCCGGGGCCGCACAGCACTACGGGCGCGCGGCCCGATGCCTTGAGCTTCTGCGCGATCTCGCGCCACCGCTCCGGCGGCCATCGCTTGCCCGCCCACGGCGTGAGCGGCACGAGCCCGACGCGACGCGGATCGGGGACGACGACCCCGGCGGGCATCAGATGCTTCAGGGTCGGCCGCTGGAGCTCGGCGCCCGGCGGCGCGAAGGCGGCGTTCACCCGCCGACGCGACACATCGCGGCGCAGCTCGACGAACGGCGCGGCGAAAGGTGCCACACGGCAGTCGTTCGCCGTGAAATAGCGTGGGAGCGTGCGCACTCTGCCGCAGCCGGCGAGATAGAGGATCACGAGGCTGCGCACGTCGCCGCGCACGTCGATGGCGTCGGCGCCGGCGGCATGCGGTCGGAGCGCCTTCGCCAGCGCCCATGCGTCGCGGAAGAAGCCGCGGTATTTGCGGGCGGGGTCGTAGGCGGTGTAGGCGGGCGAGACGGGCGCGAAGGTGAAGGCGGGGTGGGGCGGAACGAGGCAGCCCCAGGCGGGCTTGGCGGCGAGCACGACTTTGCGCCCGGCGGCGAGGTGGGCCAGCACGAGCGGTTGCAGCGCGACGACGTCGCCCATGCCGTAGGGCTCGTAGAGGAAGACGGGGGCGTCGGCGCCGCGCCGGCGGGCGAGGCGGGCGCGCCAGGGCGCCGTGAGGAGGCGCGCCGCCACCGCGGCGATCCCCCCGAGGGCGAAGGCGGCGCGGCGGGCGAAGGACGGCACGATGCGCGTGGCGGGGGCGGGCGGGGGGATGTTGTAGCGCATCAGTTCCACCTCCATCGCGTGGAGACTCGCCCGCGGAACGGCTGCGGTTCGCCGTCGGCGTTGAACAGCGTCGTCTCGATCCGCCTCGGCCAATAGCAGCCGCGGAGGAGCTTTTCGGCGCAGCGCAGGGCGCGGACGCTGCGGCGCAGAACCGGGCAGGGGGAGGCGCCGATCTCGGCACGGAGTCGACGCTGCTCCTCGGCGGCGGCAGGGAGGAGCGAGATGTTCTGTCCGGTAGAGCCGTAGGTGCCGAGGAAGGCGGGCAGGTGCGCGGCCCTGGCGCCTGCATCCAGCGCGTGGAGGTAGAATTTCTTGTCGGCCAGGAGCTGGTAGGCGGAGTCGAAGCCGCCGAGGCGGATCCAGAGGGCGCTGCGGAAGAAGACGGTGCAACTGAGCAGGTAGTTGACGCCTTGCCGCAGGTAGAGGCGGCGGGCCGGGATCTCGCGGCGGGCGGCGAGCACGGCGGCGTCGGCGCCGAGGATGAGATAGTCGCCGAAGACGATGTCGAGCGCGGGGTCGGCGTCGAACGCCGCGCGAACCGCGCGGAATGCGCCGGGCAGGTGCTGTTCGTCGGCGTTGAGCCAGCCGAGGATGTCGCAACCCGCGGCGACGGCGTCGTCGAGGCCGCGGCCGAGCGCGTCGTACATGCCGGCATCGGCGGCTCGCCGGTAGTCGCAGCCGAACGCGGCGGCGATGTCCTCGCACGGTACCGCGGAGGACGCGCTTTCGCGGACGAAGTGGGCGCCGGGGATTTCGGCGCATTGCGCCTGGACGGAGGCCGCGCACGCCTTGAAAGTGGCGCGCGCGTTGAGAACCGGCGTGACAATTCCGAATTTCAAGGCTTTGCGATTGGCATGTTGAGTGGGCCCGGACCGTCGCCGATTCCGCGACTTGGCGTTCATGATCCGGTTCATGGCTTGATTGTAGCACGTGGCCGGTTCGCATTCAAGAAGATGACAAGTCGTTCAGGCTTGTTGAAGGCGGGGTGGAAGCGGTACAATGCGCCATGGACGAGGGATTTCCCTTCTGGCCCAGCACCGTCGCATTCGGAGTACCGCCATGTCTGATTCCATCCAGCTCGAACTCGATTCCGTCTCTAAAATCGGTCTGGCCGTCCAGCAGAACGGCGTACCCGTCCTGCGCGCGGTGCGCATCGTCAACCCGGGCGCGGAGCCGATCCGCGACGCCAAGATAATCCTCTCTTCAGATCCCGAGTTCTTCCCGCCCGTCCCGGTTCTCGTCTCGCAGGTGCCCCCCGGCGAAACCGCGGAAGTCCGCGCCTTCACCCTCTGCCCGAGCCATGCGTTCCTCTCCACGATGACGGAGCGGACCGTCGGCGCGCTCAAGGCGTCGCTCTTTCTCGCGAACGACGCCGCGCCCTTCGCCGAGACCGCGAAGCCCATCGACCTCTGCGCTCACGACGAGTGGTTCGGCGCCGGCTTCATGCCCGAGCTGCTCGCCGCGTTCGCGACGCCCAACGCCGACGAAACCGCGCTGCTGCTCAAGCGCGCCGCCGAGCTGCTCGCCGAACGCTCCGGCAACGGCGCCCTCGACGGCTACCAGCGCGCGGACAAGTCCCGCGCGCTGCTCGTCGCGAAATGCGTCTACGACGCCGTGCTCGAACGCGCCATCCACTACGCCGAGCCGCCCGCGAGCTTCGGCGAATCCGGCCAGCGCGTCCGCTTCCCGCGCCAGATCCTCGCGCAAGGCTTCGCGACGTGCCTTGACTTCTCGCTCCTCATGGCCGGCATGCTCGAACAGGCCGGCCTGAATCCCGTCCTCATGCTCCAGAAGCGGCACGCCTTCCTCGCCGTCCACCTCCTCGACTATCGCTTCCCGGACGCCGTGAACGACGACCTTCAGACGATTCGCAAGCGCGTCGAACTCGACGAGATCGCGGTCTTCGAACCCACCGCCGCGGCCGGAGGCCTGAGCAAGTTCTCCGTCGCCTCCGCACAAGGTGCGAAGCATCTGCTCGAGGACGACGACTTCCTCTACGCGCTCGACATTGCGCAGGCTCGCGCGATCGGCATCCGCCCGCTCGCCGGGGTCGCCGGCCTGCCCGCGCCCGCCACTTCCGCTCCCGCCTCCGCCTCCGCCATCGATTCCGACGAACCGCTGCGCGACCTCGGAAAGGCGCCGTCGGAGGACGGACGCGACTCGGATGCCCGCGACGTCCCCGCCCGCGTCGTGCGCTGGCGCTCGAAGCTCCTCGACCTCTCGCGCCGCAACCGCCTCCTCAACTTCCGCGATTCGAAGCAGTCGGTCCAGATCATCGTTCCACGCACGGACGCGCTCGAGAACGCGCTCAACGACGGTGCCGAGTTCTCGTTGAATCCGCGGCCGGAGATCTTCGACGCCGCAAAACGCGATCCCCGGGACGCCGCGGCGCTCGAGCGGCAGACTGGCGAAGATCCGGTCCGGAAGTACCTCGAAGGCGAATTCTCCCGCAACCGCCTCCGCACGATGCTCGAGGAAAAGGAGCTCGACAGGCGTCTGACCGGCCTGTACCGTCAGGCCCGGACCGACGTCGAGGACGGCGGCGTCAACACCCTCTTCATCGGCGTGGGGTTCCTGCGCTGGCTCGACGGATCCGGCGCCGGGGCCGCCGCCTACCAGGCGCCGCTCGTGCTCGTGCCCGTCCGCCTCGACCGCCAGTCGGCCCGCTCCGGCTATACGCTCGCGCGCACGGACGAGGACGCCGTCGTCAACGTGACGCTGCTCGAGATGCTGCGCCGCGAATTCGGCTGCGCCATCCCCCAGCTCGATCCGCCGCCCGAGGACGACGCCGGGCTCGACGTCGCCGCCGTGATCCGCATCTTCCGCGAGGCGATCCGCGACCTGAAGGGCTGGGAGGTCCTCGATGCGCTCTGGCTCGGACGCTTCTACTTCAGCAAGTTCATCATGTGGGACGATCTCGACAAGCGTCTCGAGGATCTTTGCGCGAGTCCGATCGTCGGCCACCTGATCCGCGGCAGCGGCACGTTCTCGGACGGCGTGGAGACGGTGCGTCCGGACGAAGTCGACACGTGCATCGGCCCGGAGGAGCTGCTCTGCCCCGCCAGCGCGGACTCCTCGCAGCTCGCCGCCGTGATCGCCGCCACGCGCGGCAAGAACTTCGTGCTGCACGGTCCTCCGGGCACGGGCAAGTCGCAGACGATCATGAACCTCATCGCGTTCGCGCTGGCGCAGGGCAAGACGGTGCTCTTCGTCGCCGAGAAACGCGCCGCGCTCGAGGTCGTCCAGCGACGGCTCGCGAAGCTCGGCCTCGGCCCCTTCTGCCTGGAGCTGCATTCCAACAAGTCGGGCAAGTCCGAGGTGCTCGCGCAGTTCGCCGAGGCCGTCGCCTACAACGATGGCCACGAGCCCCGCGAATGGAGCGCCGTCGCCGCCGAGCTGTCCAGGACGCGCGCCGCGCTCACCAACTACGTCCGGGCGCTCCACAAGACGTATCCCTGCGGGCTGACGCCATATCGCGCGTTCTCGTATCTCTTCGCGCATGAACAGGACGAGGCGGCGATGCAGGATGTCGGGGCTCTGGACGCCGCCACCTTCAAGGCGGGCGAACTCGCCGCGATGCTCGAGGCCGGCCGCGAACTCGCGGGACAGGCGCAGGAAATTCCGCCGCAGCTCTTCGACGCGCTGCTCTTCGCGCGGCCCGTCGACTGGTCGCCGTCCTGGGAAGGCGAGGCCATCGAGGCGGCGCGGCGCCTCCGCGAGGCGGCCGACGCCCTGACGCCGCGCAAGGCCGCGTTCAACGCGGTCGCGGGCCTCGCCTCCGATGCGCCGCTGGCGATGGAGCAACTGGTCGCCGCGGCGCAGTTCGGGGAGGCGCTGCAGACGCTGCCACGCCTGCCCGCTGGCTTCTGCGATTCCGACTGGGACATGTTTGCGAAGACCGTCGCCGCGCTCGCGGACGCCGGGGAGAAGGCCAACGAAACGGCTGCGCGGCTCGAGGGATTCGAACTCGACGCCGTGGCGGCCTTCGACGTCGAGGCGCTGCGCAAGGAGCTCGTCGAGGCCCGCGAGCGATTCATCGTCACGCGCATGATCCGCAACGGCCGCGCGCGCAAGACGCTGGCCGCGTGCCTGCGGCCGGGTGCCCGGCGCAAGATCGCGCAGGCCGAGATGCCGGGCCTGCTCGACGACTTCGAGCGCTACGCCGCGCAGCGGGGGATCGTCGAAGACGCCGCGCCCGAGACGATCTCCCGGATGGGGGGCGTCTTTCAGGGGCTTGCGACGCACTGGGCCGCGGTGCGCGCGCTGTGCGCCGCCGTGGAGGGCCTCCAACCGCGGTTGCGCGCCATCGGCAGCGGCGAAGAGACCCTGCCGGCGATGCGCCGCGCACTGGGCGCATACGGCGCCTCGCCAGATCGGAGCGCGGCGCAGGCTGCGCTGCGCGCGTTCGCGGAGGCCTGGACGCGCTTCGCGATGGCGGCGGGGGCTTTCACGACGGCGCTCGTCGCCAAGGCGGTCGAGGCCGGCGACGCGGCGGCCACCTGCGCGGCGCGCGCCGACGCGGTGATGGCGCACGCGCGTCATCTGCGCCGCTGGTGCATCTGGAACGCGGCGCGCGCGAGCGCCGTCGAGGCGGGTCTCCAGACGATGGCGGATGCCGTGGAAAGCGGCGCGCTCGCTCCGGGGGACGTGCAGGCGGCGATCCGCAAGCGCTACGACGAGCGGTTCATCGCGCACGTGGTGGACACCGTCCCCGAGATCCGCAACTTTCTCGGCAATTCGCACGACGGCCTCGTGGCGAAGTTTTCGGCGCTCGACGACCAGATCGAGAAGCTCGCGCAGCAGGTGATCCTCGCACGGCTCGCGGCGCGTCTGCCGTCGGGCCGCGGCGGCGACTGCCCGGCCGGAAGCGAGTTGGGGATTTTGAAGCGCGAATGCGCGAAGAAGTCGCGCCACAAGCCGGTGCGCAAGCTGCTGGAGTCGATTCCGACGCTGCTGCCCGTGCTCAAGCCGTGCCTGCTGATGAGCCCGCTCTCCGTTGCGCAGTATCTGCCGCCCGGCAGCAACGACTTCGACATCGTCGTGTTCGACGAGGCGTCGCAGATCACCGTGTGGGACGCCATCGGCGCGATGGCGCGCGGCAGGCAGGTCGTCGTGGTCGGCGATCCGAAGCAGCTTCCGCCGACGACTTTCTTCCAGCGGCAGGCGGAGGAGGAGACGACGGACGACGCGGACATCGAGGAGCTGGAGAGCATCCTCGACGAGTGCCGCGCCGCGGGCGTCTCCGACCTGCACCTGCTCTGGCACTACCGCAGCCGGCACGAGTC